>CAZBSX010000019.1:0-12835 GCA_964494305.1 uncultured Legionella sp.
ATGTTGTCTAAATCAAAACTAAACGTAAGTGCATGGTTTGTTTGCGGATTAGGGGCGATTTTTTATGCCTACGAATATTTGTTGCGTATTTCGCCTAGTGCAATGGAGGCGCCTTTGCGCAGCCATTTTGGCTTAACTGCAACTGGATTTGGCATATTATCGTCCGTGTATTATTATGCCTATGTCCCCATGCAATTACCGGTCGGGGTATTGATGGATCGATTTGGACCACGCAGACTCTTAACATTTGCTTGTCTCTTATGTGTCATTGGCACCCTGATGTTCAGTCAGACTGTTGATTATCAAATTGCTATTATTGGCCGGTTTTTAGTAGGTGCAGGCTCCGCTTTTGCCTTTGTCGGCGTTTTAAAGCTCGCAACACTGTGGCTACCGGAAAATCGCTTGGCGCTCGTTGCAGGCATAACATCTGCTTTAGGGACTATAGGCGCTATGTTGGGTGATAATCTGATCTCGATCGTTGTACAACATGTCGGTTGGCAAACAACCGATCTGTATACCGCTATTTTTGGTATGGTCCTAATTGGTATACTTTGGTTTGGTATCCATGATCATAAACGGGATTTAAAAAGCGGTGGTACGATTAATACATTCAAACGTAATCTCATTGATTTGAAGATCATTTTACGCAATAAACAAATTTGGTTAAATGGGATGTTTGGATGTTTGGTGTATCTTCCGACGACTGTTTTCGCTGAATTATGGGGTATTCCCTATTTGACCCATGCGCATGCCATGACCGCGAGTCAAGCTGGCTTTGCAAATTCATTATTATTTTGTGGCTTTATGGTGGGCGCGCCTTTAATGGGGTATACATCTGATCGCATCAAATGTCGGAAAAAACCAATGATTTTCGGTGCTCTTGGCGCGGCAATGATGATGATGCTCATTCTATATATACCGAACCTGACTCATCCATCCATCTATATTTTGATGTTTACCTTAGGTCTATTTTATAGCGCACAAGCCATCGTGTTTGCTGTCGGCCGGGAACTGAGTCCAAATGAAGCAGCAGGTACCGCTATTGCCACGACGAATATGCTGGTCATGTTAGGCGCCATGTTCCTGCAACCGCTCATCGGACAATTATTAGATTGGAGTGTTTGGCTACAACATTCAAGTCAGCACGTCTTATCCAAATTCCCCATGCAACCTATTACGCAATATAGTCCTGAAGATTATCGATTGGCAATGTCTGTGATTCCTTTAGGAATCGTCATCGCCGCCATATTAACCTTATTTATCCGAGAAACACATGCGCAAGCACGAGATTAAGCATTTTCTGAAAAACCCGCTGGTTACGGGTAGTATTATTTGTATGATTGGCGCGTTATTTTATTGCTATGAGTTTATTCTGCGGATTATTCCAGGAATTTTGCAAGAAGAATTGCGCGTAGCGTTTGGTAATCTTTCTGCCACGGCTTTTGGACAAATTGCAGCACTCTATTATTTTGCCTACTCCCCCATGCAACTACCGGTGGGAATTTTAATGGACCGGTTTGGACCGCGATATTTGCTTACATTGGCGTGTCTATGTTGTACCCTAGGCTCACTCATGTTCAGCTCGTCCATTCTCTTCTTAGCAGGCACAGGACGGTTATTAGTGGGCTTTGGATCATCATTTGCCTTCGTCGGTGTATTATCGGCTGCAATCAATTGGTTGCCTCAACGCTATTTTTCTCTGGTAGCAGGGTTAATGACTACACTAGGAATGTTAGGGCTTGTCTATGGCGAAATCCAAATCACGCACTTAGCACGGGTATTAGGCCTACATACCGTTTTGCTTACGACGATGGTCGCGGGTCTTATTCTAACTCTACTTATCTATGCGATCGTACGCGATGCGCCGACCAAACGTTTGCAAGTTCATATGCCATTTGCAGAGTTTTTTCAACAAGTCTGCCAAGTCTTAAAATCCAAACAAATCTGGATTATTGCCTTGATTGGTACCTGCCTCTATACCTCATTGTCTATCTTTGGCGAATTATGGGGTAAAGCATTTATTGAACAGGCATTCCATTTAAGTAAAATACAAGCAGCCAAAACAATGTCAATGCTCTTTTTAGGTTGGGCTGTAGGCGCACCATTGGCCGGATATCTTTCCGATTCGACTGGAAAACGAATTTTACCGTTGGCGATTGGTGCTATCGGGTCTCTAGTCTTCATCAGTTTAATTTTATTCGCACCTTTATCTTATTCGATACTGAATGGCGTTATGTTTTTATATGGTGTATTTAGTGCAACTGAAATTATTGTCTTCATTATGGCCAAAGAATACAGCCCCACGCAAAAACTCTCCGGTACCATATTTGCAGTCACTAATATGATTGTTTCCTTTGGTGGTGTGATTTTCCAGCCGATGGTGGGCAAATTATTAGACTGGTCTGCCGCGACCTCGATTCATCAATACATGCATCATTATTCAACGCATAATTATCAAGTCGGTCTGAGTATCATTCCAATTTCTCAGGTTCTTGTGCTTATTTTAGCATTTTATGTGGGGAAGAAACCTCAATAAGTAATCATGCTCGTCAGTTGGGCCTTGGCCCGACTTACGAGCATATTAAGGACGAAAAACTGCCAGTAACTCTTGCACTGGGCTACGATGGTTGCTTTTGCAATTGATCAAACGCCGGACAGGAAAAGAGGTAATTTCTGCATCTGCATAATGATGGCGGGTCCATGGGGTATCATGATTCGAAATAATCACTGTCATCCCTCGATCCACTGCGGCTAAGGTGCACTCAATTAACGATATTTGCTCAGTTTCAGTAAATTTTTTCCCCGTATAAGCTGAAAAATTTGAGGTCTGGTGTAATGGCACATATGGTGGATCACAATACAACACATCACCAGGCTGAGCTAAAGCAAAGGTCTTTCTAAAATCGCTGTGAATAAAGATGGCTTGTTGGCTTTTCCGATGAAAGCGTAACAGCTCTTGATACGGAAAGTACGGCTTCTGATAACGCCCAAACGGAACGTTGTAATACCCGCTCGCATTGTAGCGACATAACCCATTATAGCCATGACGATTCAAATACAAAAACAACGCCGCGCGCTGCCGTGATTGACGTAGTTGGTTAAATTTATTACGAAATTGATAATACGGATCAGCATGATTATGCTTGGGTTGAAACCAATGTTGGCAATATTCGATGAAGGGTAATCCTTCTTTTTGAATACACTGATACAGCCGAATTAAATCTGGGTTGTCTTCCGCCAAAAGATACGACGAATAGTTGGTGTTCATAAACACAACTGCAGAACCCGCAAACGGCTCAATCAAACGAGCACCTTCTGGCAACACACCAAGAATAGGTTCTAAACAGTGATATTTATTGCCTGCCCATTTTAAAAAAGATCTGCACTTAGTCATGAAGCCTATCGAGCTGACTCAGCGATTGCAGCATAGATTTAAAAATCTTGGGTGGCGCTGCAATTACATTACCTTCGTCCAAATTATGCTCTCCTCCTTGTAAGTCACTGATCAATCCTCCTGCTTCCTGCACTAGGAGTACACCTGCCGCAATATCCCAGGGTTTCATGGCAAACCCCCAAAATCCGTCTAACCGTCCGGCTGCAACATACGCCAAATCTAACGCTGCGGAGCCTGTCACGCGAGTAGCACTATATTGCCCAATAAACCGCGTATACGCTTTCATATAGCGTTCTGCAAGCTCAGGATGACGAATTGGCAGTCCGGCACTTAACATGGCTTTGGTAATTTGCGTTTCTTTGGACACCCGAATCCGCCGATCATTCAATCGTGCACCGCGTCCACGACTCGCCGAAAAACACTCATGCCGGAGTGGATCGTACACCACCGCATGTTCAATGCGAGATTTGACCCGCAGCGCAATCGACACCGCGTAAAATGGAAATCCATGAATATAATTCTTAGTACCATCTAATGGATCGATAACCCATACTGACTCAGCATCTTCTTGATAATTGCCGCTTTCTTCCGCTTGAATACCATGATCAGGGTACGCTTTGAGTAAAGTAGCAATAATGACTTGTTCCGCTTTAAGATCAACTTCGCAGAAGTAATCACCCTCACCTTTTGCCATCAAGGGCATCCGATGGATTTGTTCAATATGGCGCAAAATCACTTCACCCGCTTGCCGCGCTGCACTAATCGCAATATTAAGTTGTGGTTGCATGAATTCGCCTAATCTAAAAGTCAGCCCAGATTCTACCACATTCAGAATCGTCACAAAACCTTTCGTCTAACATTAAACACCGCTGTTGGGCCAAGGCCTAACCTACAATATATCAGGCTTATGAAGGAGAGCTATTAAAAAAAGCGGTATTGACCCCACCACAGACCACCACAAGAATGTTCTGATAGGGTTCAAGAATGGCATGATTGGTATACACAATCGACAAAGCAGCGCCTGCTGAAAGCTCAACCATGATCCGTTTGTCTGCAGCAAACGCACGCGCACCCGCCTCCGCGTCTGCGTCACTGACCACGACGACTTTGATCTCATGTTCTTGCGTCCATTCGAAGAGGCGCGATGCGACGCGTTTTACCCCAAGACTCGTGGCACGCGTTGTAATCGTATCTAACGTCACCATCTGATGCGCGAGCAAGGATTGATATAACGCATCCGCACCCTGCGTCTCAACTGCAATCAACGGCACGTCGGTCCAACCATGATGCTGCATGCCTTCTAATAATCCACACGCCAATCCCCCTCCACCCACTGCAGCAACAATCGCATCAGGACGGAGCCCAGATTGTACAATTTCATCAATCAGCGTTGCATGACCGGCCCAAATCATGGGATGATCAAACGGTGGAATATAAGCCGCGTGATGTTCTTGAATATATGCCAAAGCCGCTGTATGAGCACTATCCCAATCTTTGCCTGCTACAATCACTTGAGCGCCGTAGGACTTGATTTCATCAATAAAGATCTGATGACTCGTTGAAGGAATAAATACCGTTGTCGGCATTCCGAGCACCTTGCCACAATATGCCACAGAAATACCTGCATTGCCTCCGGAAGATGCCACCAATTGCTCAAACCCATCTTCGGCATAACATTGACATAACCGCCCAATACCCCGTAATTTGAAAGACGCAGAGGGTTGTAATGCTTCAATTTTCAAATGCACTTGCTTACCCGTCTGGACAGCCAAGCGTTGTGAATACAGTAACGGGGTCACAACATGGAGCGGCGAACTTGACATGTGGAGTTATCCTTCTAATGCGCCAATATCAATAGTTTTAATACGATACGTTTTTTCAGTATCATCGCGCAAGATGGTCACGCTAATTTCATCGCCAACCTTGGTTTCAGACAGGATATGATACAGCGCATCATAATTCACAACCGGATGGCCATTCACCGCTACAATCACATCGCCCAAATGAATTCTGCCGGTATAATCTCGTTGGGTAGCTCGTAAATGAATTTTTGCAGCCGGTGTATGTGGGATAACATCGGCAATCAGCACGCCTCGAGTGATGCCTAAACGCTCCGCTGTGCTCGGCATCACAGGTAATACGCCGATACCCGCCATCAGCACTCGTCCATGCTCAATCAACTGCGTCACAACCCGCGCAAGTTGATCCGCCGGAATCGCAAACCCCACACCAGCGGAAGAGCCTGACTTAGAAAAAATTGCCGTATTTAACCCCATCAAACGACCCGAACTATCCAACAATGGTCCCCCAGAGTTACCTGGGTTAATCGGTGCATCGGTTTGAATCATATCGCGAATAGTGACCCCACCAATACCTGGCATTTCTCGACCTAAAGCCGAGATAACACCAACCGTTAAACTATGATCAAAGCCAAACGGGTTCCCAATTGCAAGGGTCTTTTGCCCCACCAATAAATCATGAGAAGGCGCAATCTCTAACGGATGAAAATCAGCTAATGTTTTTAACACGACTGGCGATTGGATTTGCAACACAGCAAGATCCCAACGCGGTTCTGTGCCAATCACTTTCACTGGAATTGTTTGGCCATTGAGCATAATCGCCAAGGAATCTGCGTCTTTTACAACATGAAAATTAGTTAATACATGCCCGACTTTATCCCAAATCAACCCTGAACCCGTCCCAGCTGGTACCGCATGCTGCAAATGACTCAATCTGGAACTCACTGTCGACATTCGCTGCACATATACCACAGCTGAAGAGGCTTTTTGAAAAACTTCCACATTATTGCGCTCATCAGGTAATAATCGGTCCAGATCTACAGCATACCCATAGATCATGAAACTGAGAAGAAACCCAGTGAACAAAAGTCTAGTCTGTACTCTCATTATTCCCCCATCTTTATGTTATCATAGGCGTAGTTGTTTAAATGATGACTTAAGAAGACGCTATGACCAGCTCGGAACTTAATCCCTTAAAATATGCCAAAGCTTTAATGCAACGTCAGGCACACGTCACCATCCAACTTCGACCTATTGGTCAAACCAAGCATAGCAAACAACCCGTCACCAATGAAGTGCTGTTACAGCTATCTCGGGCACTCCGTACTACCCATCTACTCAATGGTTTGGCCCTAAAATTTCACATGACCAGTCGTAGAGCCAATGAAGAACAAAGCAGAAAATTGCAATTCGCGTTAAAGCAACTCCAGCAACATGCGTACGCACACCAACACCATCTGGATCAGCTTGCTGCTGAACAGAAACGGGCAGAACAGCAAGCAGAAGCCTGGCGGCAGCACATCATGTTAACCTCAATTTAAACTTAGCATTTTCTTACCTCAGTATCAAAATAAGCGTGCTCCAGGCAGCGCTACGTATGTATCACTACAACTAAAATACGTTCAAATTTGAGGTGCGTTAGCTCTTAATAACATTGTTCACCGACGCCTATTCTCCAGGCAACTGGCAAGAAACAATAATCCAGCACCGACGCAGATTGCGCTGTCGGCTAGATTGAACACGGGGAAATAATGAGATTTATAGTAAACTTGAATAAAATCAACCACATATCCAAAGCGTAAGCGATCAATCACATTGCCTAGAGCGCCACTTAATACCATGGTCAACGCCAATAATTCTAGATGTGATTTGGTTTTGCTCCGAGCAATCCAAACGATCAACCCTGCGCTCATGACAATGCCAAATGCAGTCAATCCATACTGGTGCCACCAAACGCCGCTCTGATTTAAGAAGCCAAACGCCGACCCCGAATTAAACAGTAACGTCCAATTCAATCCTGGAAAAACAGCTCGCGCTTGGTAAGGCGTTAATGCATGTAACGCCCAAAACTTGCTGATTTGATCACAGACGATAAGCACACTACAACAAAGGTACCAAAACCAAATGTTCATGCGTACAACCTTAGTTCGGGTTGCTCATTAATATTGCCGACACAGCGTTGGCATAAATCTGCATATTTGAGATGCGTACCGACGTCCGCCAAGCGGTGCCAACAGCGTGCGCATTTGGGCGCATCCGTGGCAACTACCATCACAGCAACACCCAGTTCTTCGTTGCCTTGGCACTCAGAAGGTCGCTCAGACCATGGACGTAGTGCCGCTTTTGATGTGATGAGGACAAAACGCAATTCATCGTGCAAACTGGCTAACACGGCATGAGCGTGGTCTTGCGCGTAAATCACAACATCTGCCGCCAAACTTGAACCCAAATTGCCTGCTTGGCGCTTAATTTCTAGCGCTTTATTCACCTCATCGCGAATAGTTTGGATTGTTTTCCAATAGTCGAAATCGACATGTCCAAGCTCAGGCCACCCCTGATACCAAGTCTCCATCAATACCGAGTCCGAGGGTTTATCAGGCAAAGTCTGCCAAATTTCTTCCGCAGTAAACGATAAAATAGGTGCTAACCAACGCGTCAAAGCCTGTAAAATATGATACATTGCGGTTTGACAAGAGCGACGTGCCACACTATTAACTGCGGACGTGTACTGGCGATCCTTAATCACATCCAAATAAAAACTACCCAGCTCTATTGCGCAATAATGGTGAATTTTCTGATAGATCAGATGAAAGTGATAATGCTCATAATCGGTTAAAATTTCCGATTGTAGCGCCTGACATCGCTTAATGGCATAGCGATCCAAAGCAACCAAATCGTCTGCGGCTACCGCATCATTTTGCAGTGAAAAATCAAATAAATTCGATAATAAAAACCGCACCGTATTGCGAATACGTCGATATGCATCCGCATTTCGTTGAATGATTTCATCCGAAATCGTCAATTCATTGCGATAGTCACTCGACGATACCCATAAACGAATGATATCGGCACCATACCGTGCAATCAATTCATCCAGTGCGACATAATTACCTTTAGATTTGGACAGTTTTTTACCTTCTGCATCGACCGTATACCCGTGCGTCAACACAGTACGAAACGGCGGGACACCATACATCGCAACCGCGGTAGTCAATGAGGAATTAAACCACCCGCGATGTTGATCTGATCCTTCAAAATAGACATCTGCAGGGAATCGCAGCCCAAATTCAGGCTGACGTAATACACAAAAATGAGATACACCAGAATCAAACCAAACATCTAGCGTATCACGGCACGCGTCATATTCCGTCGCATCCGCACCGATTAACTCGGTCGGATCGAGCGAAAACCAGGCTTCAATCCCATGTTCTTCTACGAGTTTCGCTACAGCTTCAATCAAGTCAACGGTATTCGGATGCAAGGCCCGAGTCGTTTTATGTAAAAATAAGGGCAATGGTGTCCCCCATGTTCTCTGTCTAGATATACACCAATCAGGTCTTGTTTTGATCATGCTTTCAATGCGTGCTTTGCCCCACTCTGGAATCCAATCAACATTAGACACCACAGCCAGTAATTGATCGCGTAATCCATGGCTATCCATCGATAGAAACCATTGCGGGGTCGCACGAAAAATAGTCGGCGTTTTATGACGCCAACAATGCGGATAACTGTGGCGCAATTCAGTCGCATATAATAATTTTCCGCGTTCACGCAGTGCGTCTAAAACCACGGCATCTACTTTACGAATGGATTGTCCTGCAAACAACGGTACGTCGGAGGCGTACACGCCATATCCTAGAACTGGATTGCGTAATGGCAAATCATACGCTTGTCCAACCAGATAATCGTCTGGGCCATGCGCCGGTGCAGTATGGACACAACCAGTCCCCGTTTCAGTCGTAACATGCGTACTCAGCACAATTGGAACTGTGCGATCATCAAACGGATGATGTAGATTTAAATGCTCAAATACGGCTCCAGGCTCTACAGCCACAATAGTAAATTCAGTGGCTTGCCAACGCTGCATGATGCTAGTAACTAATTCTTGTGCAATTAAGACATAGTCATCGCCGCGATCGACCAATGCATATAATACGTCGGGATTCAGGCTGACTGCTTCATTGGCCGGTAAGGTCCATGGCGTTGTCGTCCAAATAGGAACAATCACGGGTTTATGTTGTCCCGTTACGTTCATTGCTTGAAAGAATAATTTCGAATCTTCCGCTTCAAAGGCCACATCAATAGACGCTGAGGTTTTATCTTCATAATCAACTTCTGCTTCTGCTAATGAAGAATTGCAATCCACACACCAATGCACGGGTTTGAACCCTTGTTGCAAGTGACCATTCTCAATGATACGCGCTAACGCCCGTAAAATATTGGCTTCATAATGATAGTCCATGGTGACATAAGGATGTTGCCAATCACCAAATACCCCCAACCGCATGAACTCATTGCGTTGGATCTCAATTTGACTTTTGGCGTAGTCGCGACAAGCCTGGCGAAATTCTTGGGGAGAAATTTTTACTCCAGATTTCCCAACTTTTTTTTCTACATTAAGTTCGATGGGCAAACCATGACAATCCCAACCAGGCACAAAACGCGCGTCAAAACCGCTCAGTAATTTGGATTTCACGATGATGTCTTTCAAAATTTTATTGAGTGCATGCCCACAGTGCAAATGCCCGTTTGCGTACGGAGGTCCGTCGTGCAATACAAAAGTTTCACACCCTTGTTTCGCAAGAGTGATTTTGGCGTACAGTGCATCATCTTGCCATTGTGCTAGCATGAGCGGTTCGCGCTGAGCCAAACTGGCCTTCATCGGAAAATCAGTGATAGGTAAATTTAATGTACTTTTGTAGTCACTCGTGGTCATGGTTATCACACTCTAAAAATAGGCTTTCGCTGCCGCTACATCTGCATGAATTTGGGCAATTAATTTCTCTTTGGAAGAGAATGTAACTTCATCTCGTAATTTGTGCAAGAAAAAAACTTCTAACCGCTGTCCATATAAAGATCCATTAAACTGAAAGAGATGGACTTCTAACAAATTTTTATGCCCATCTAGGGTAGGTCGACAGCCGATATTTGCCACCCCTTGATAGTCTTGACCATCTTGCATAATCACGCGGACAACAAAGACACCTTTCACCGGTAAGGCCCGTTGGCTTACTTTTAAATTCGCCGTTGGAATCCCCCAATCACGTGCACGCGCATCGCCATAAATCACTCGTCCGCACACACCAAATGGCCGACCTAGCAACCGCTCAGCCTCAGCCAAATGCCCTTGATGCAAGGCTTGTCGCACTAATGTTGAACTCACACGATGCTGATCTAATGCAACATCCGGATAAATCTCTACCTGAGCCTGACGAGAATGTGCAATCTCCTGGAGCAAAGCACCATCTCCCAAGCGATCACAACCAAAGCGAAAATCTTTGCCGACATAGAGATGTTTGACATGGAGTTGCGAAAAAATAATAGATTGAGCAAACTCAATAGCACTCATTTGGGCAAGATATTGGTTGAATCGCAAACAACATACATAATCCACTCCAAATTGCTTTAAAATTTGCAGTTTTTTGCGTAATGACGTCAACCGAGGCGGAGCTTGATCTTTTAAAAAAAACTCGCGTGTTTGCGGTTCAAATACCATAACCAATAGGGGTAAGTTCTGTTGACTTGCAAGCGTTCGCATCGCGGTGAGCAGAGCTTGGTGACCTCGATGGACGCCGTCAAAATTACCAATTGCCGCAACGGTACCAAGCCGGAGTGCTGGGTCATCTGTCCCATGATGTAATAGTTTCATATTGATTTATAGTAGGTTGGGCCTTGGCCCAACAAATGGTAAAAAACGTTGGGCCAAGGCCCAACCTACGCTCAGAGGTAATCGTCTCAAGTTTTAGGTCGCACAATCAAAATATCACAATGCGCCCCGTGCAAAATAGCATCCGCTGTAGACCCCAATAATAATGCCAACCCATGTTTACCATGGCTACCCGTCACGATCAAATCCATCTTATGCTCATGCGCAACACGCAGCACTTCATTTTTAATTGAACCAAATTCAAGTAATTGATGTTTTTTATCCACATCTAGTTTTTTCGCTAGCGTGGCTAATTCGCGTTCTGCTTGTTCTCGAATGGAAACTTCGACTTCAGCAAAACCAGCAAAACCAGGATATGCATAGGCCGGGATTGGCTCCACCACATGCACTAGGAATAACTGTGCACCAGATTCATCAGCAATCTTTTTCGCTTTATGCGCCGCATGAACACCAACTTCATCAAAATCTGTCGCTAACAGCACTCGCTTATACATAGCCATCTCTCCTTGATATCAATCACTACCCGCAGCCTAGCAGAATTTCAGGTCAATTGACAAGTCCCAACGCAGCAATGAGTTCTGCACTCTGATTCACCCAAGCATACTGGTTAAAATTATGTCGATACTGATGCGCTTTACGTAATGCGGAAAATTCTCGTGGTAAATCGCTTGCTGCCTTCAATTGTTGCGTGTCCAGCACTGGGTTATACAAAGATAAAATAGCCGCTTGCCAAGCAGAAAAATCCGAATTTTGTACTAATGGTGTATTTTTTATAACAGATACTGGCAGCATTGCCAGCCCCAACCAATCATGGATTTTTTTGCTCACAACCTGCAGTGCGGTTGTTCGCGCTTCAATACTATGCCCAGCAATATGCGGGGTACACAACGTTGCATACGCCACTATAGCCGCACGCACATTCGGTTCATGCCGATAGACATCGGTGCAATAGTACAGCGGGTGCGTACACGCTAATAACGCGGACTCATCGACAACATCTCCTCGTGCAGCATTGATGATCACCGTACCCGGTTTCAATTGTGCTAAAACATGCGCATTCAAGAGATGTCTAGTCGGATAGCGTGGTCCATCATGTAAATTCACATGCACAGATAAGAGATCACAACTGAGTAGCTCCTCTAGAGCACACGTTGTAAAATCCTGGTCCCACTGCGCGCGCAATGGATCATAGGTACTCACAGCCAAACCCAATGCCCGCAAACGCGAACTTACTGCCGTACCGACCGCCCCCACACCCAGCACACCAATTCGCTGAGCAAAAACATGTTGATGCACGTGCAAAGAAGCCAAACACGCGACGACATAATCTGTAACCGCGCGGGCATTTGCCCCTTTCGCATCGATCAAATGAATCTGTTCGTCTTTTAAGTAACGCTCGGCAATATGATCCGTGCCAGAGCTCACGGTCGCAACACAGCGAATGGCCGTGCCCATCAACAACTCAGGGCCAACCCGCAACGTAGAGCGACACAGTAAAATCTCGTGATCGCCCATGTTCTGAATCAAATCTGCATGCGAAGTAAAATAGGTGATATGAAATGGTGCACCGAAAACGGATGGCACATCAGATATACTGGCATCAGCAAGCATCTTTATCATAGGAGTCTCGTGCAATGGGGCACTATATTTTCTAATTGAGCTATCGTTGGGCCAAGGCCCAACCTACAATTCATATTTACGTAGGTTGGGCCTTGGCCCAACAACAAGCCTACGAATCATATTTACCAAATAATT
>CAZBSX010000020.1:0-12588 GCA_964494305.1 uncultured Legionella sp.
TCCAAAATTGGCCATAATGATCCCACCGATGGTATCGTAGTATTGATCATTAAATCCTGCATGCAATTCGGTATTAAATTCTTTAATAGGCGTATGCGATTTGATAATGTAATGGGCATCCGCGTGAATTTTAATATTGGCTTCTTCGTCAATATCAAATTCATCTTCGATATCGCCGATAATCTGTTCAATAATATCTTCTAGTGTGACAAAGCCTAAAACTTCTCCATATTCATCTACGACAATTGCCATGTGATTTCGGTGTGAACGAAAATCATGTAAGAGGCTATCAAGCCGTTTACTTTCGGGAATGACAGGTGCTTGGCGGACAATGTCGTTTAAATCAAATTCATCGGTATCAATATTTTGGTAACGCAGTAAATCTTTCGCATGTAAAATACCTAAGACTTCATCATTCTTTTCACTGATAACGGGGAAACGAGAGTGACCGGATTGCGTGACAATCGGAATGATTTCAGCCAATTTGGCTTTTTGGTCAATACAAATCATTTGTTTCTTGGGTAACATGATGTCACGCACTTTTAATTCAGCAAATGCCAACGCGCCTTCTAACATAGCAAGTGTTTCTGCATCAATAAGCGTGCGAGATTGTGCTTCGCGCAATACATCAATGAGTTGTGATTTGGTTTGAGGATCTAAATGTAGCGCGTGTTTCAACCATTGTAGCCAGTGCGTGGGTTTTTCAAGCTTATTCAAAATGATGATCCTCTAGATAAGGGTTATCGTAACCAAATTTGGCAAGGAGTTTAATTTCTTGTTCTTCCATAATTAGGGCATCTTGCGGTTGAATATGATCGAAACCTAATAAATGTAAGACACCGTGAATCACAATATGCGCCCAATGTGCAGGTAAAGCGTGTTTCGCAGCCAAACTTTCTGCAGCCAATACCTCTGGACAAATGATGACATCTCCGAGTAAAGGGCAATCCAACGCTACAATTGAAGGGACTTGCTGCGGGAATGCCAAGACATTGGTAGGTTTGTTTTGCTGCCGATAGGTATGATTTAAGTGGATCATCTCTTCTGTGTCAACAAGTCGAATCGTAAGTTCTCCGGCTGGTCGCAATGACTGTAAAGTAGTTTCCGCCCAAAGTGTCAGCATCGCATCCTCAATGGGTGGGTTGATGTGGCAAGCATGTTGAATATCAATGTGATAAGTCATAAAGTATTTCCATAAGCATAGTTAGCGTTATCCTATTATGCAATAGTTTAGGTTGCTCCCAATTCTTCCATAATTAATTCAGGCAGCGAGAGGTCGGCTTGCTGCTGTGACAGTGATTGTTTTAAGCGATGTAACCGTGTGACCATTCGCTCGGATTGTTGTGACTCTTGGATTAAATCGGTCATGAGTCGAGTTAATTCGGTGGCTGTACAATCATATTGGAGCAATTCCGGGACAATCATTTTATTCTGCAACACATTACATAAGCCTAAGTACTTGACTCGGATATAATGACAGGCGGCCACAAAAGTCAGTAAAGACGTTTTATACACAATACACATGGGTTTCGTCAGTAACGCACACTCAAGAGAAGCGGTGCCAGAGGCGACAATCACGTAATCACTACAATATACGGTTTCTACAGCCTGTTGAGCAACGAAGGTAATGGGTAAGCCTGTGGGGTTGAACAGGGCGGTGATGTCCTGTTGCGTTAAACTGCGTGCAATTGGCATTACAATATGAAGATTAGGATAGATTTGCAGCAAATTTAGACTTACCGCACGTAACAGGGGTAATAAACGTTTGATTTCATTGTGACGACTTCCGGGTAAGAGAGCAAGAATCATTTTATCGTTGGGAATTCCTAATTGAGCTTTGAGTGTTTCAACCGGGGTTTGAAGATTCATCTGTGCAGCCAAAGGATGGCCGACAAACGCAACTGGGACGCCGGCTTGTTGGTATATTTCTTTTTCAAACGGTAAGATGACTGCCATTTTATCGACGTAGCGGCGAATGCTGTGAATTCGATTGGCTTTCCAAGCCCAAATTTGGGGGCTGATGTAATAAAGAATGCGCAAATTCAAAACTTCTTTTGCATATTTGGCCAAACGTAAATTAAAACCAGGATAATCGACTAAAATGAGGAGAGCGGGTTGTGTGCGCTCCAAATGTGTTTTAATGCATTTGAATGCGTGGCGAATCACTTTGGCATGTAATAATATTTCTGTCAGTCCAGTGACGCCGTAACGCGCTAGGTCAGAAACTAATTCTACGCCTGCGTCTTGCATATGATGACCACCAATACCGCTAAATTGCAGTTCCGGACACATCTGTTTGAGTTGTTTGACGAAGGTGGCGGCGTGTTGGTCGCCTGATTCTTCACCAGCGACAATGACAATATGTTTAGAGGGCAGCATGGTATGCAAGGTTTTGTTCAATCAATTCAGAAATTTGGACTGCAGTCGCTAACGCATCGCGCCCATGCTTGCCTGTCACAATCGGGACGGTACCTTGAGTAATACAGGTTATGAACGATCGGATTTCATCCAGTAGTGCATCCGATTTTTCAAGTACAATTTCTTCCTGAGCCACTGATGCAACCCCAGGAAACAATTCTTCTTTACCTGGTTGAAACACCGCAATTTTCTTTTGATGATAATCAATAGAAATATAAGTATTGCGTTGAAAGATTCGAGTTTTTCGCTCGGTCTTAAAACTAATTCGGCTGGCTACGACATTCGCTACACAACGATTTGCAAACGTGATACGAGCATTTGCGATATCAATGGTTGATGTCAGAACAGGCGAGCCATGCGCATCAATGGCAACAATCGGACTGTTGACCATGGTTTGAATCAAATCAATATCGTGAATCATCAAGTCTAAAACCACATTGACATCAGCACCACGTGGCGTGAAAGGCGCCAAACGTTGAGAGTCGATAAATAACGGCTGATCCAAATAGGGCGTTAGGGCGATGCGTGCGGCATTAAAGCGTTCCATATGTCCAATTTGCAGTTTGAGACCTTGGGCATTGGCAATGGCAATGAGCTCATCCGCTTGTTGTACGGTTTCAGTCATTGGTTTTTCAATGAGGACATGAATGCCATGTTCTAAGCAATCTTTAGCAATTGCGTAATGGGCTTGCGTCGAGGCCGCAATACTCACTGCATCAACGTGACCAAAGAGCTCTTGATAATGTTGCACCGACTTAACGCTGAGTTCTTGGGCAACTTGTGCTGATGTATCGGGGTTGTTGTCACATACCGCAAACAAATTGACTTGGTCTAGCAATTGGTACTTTTGTGCATGAAAACGCCCAAGGTAACCGACGCCGATCACTGCACAATTGAGTTTTGCCATGGTATCATCCATGAAAAAAAGAGGCTAAATTATCGCATGTTTGGCTATTATAGGCAAGTTTCGTTATACTAGGGCATGCTAAAATTTCTTGTTTGTTTGACAGCGCTGGTGTTCGCATCTCAAAGTTTTGCCTGGTCAGCGACGGGGCACAAAGTGATTGGACAAATCGCTTATGGGCATCTGTCGCCGCACGCCAAGCGAAAATATGCGCATTTAAATCAATATCTGAACCAACAACATCGGCGCTATAGTTTGGTGGCGGCCACTGTTTGGATGGATGATCTCTATGATCCTCGATATCTGGCTTTAAAGCCCATGCATTATATTGATCTGCCGGAAAGTGTCGATGGTACCCCATTGCCTAAAGTTGCTCCGATGAATGCAGTGATTGCGATTCAACAAGCCAGTGCGGTTTTGGGTGATTCAAATGCCAGTGAGGAAGCACAAGCTATTGCGTTACGTATTCTTTTACACGTTGTAGGGGATATCCATCAGCCTTTACATACAATCACGCGAGTCAGTCAAGCGCATCCCCGAGGAGATCGCGGTGGTAATGATTTTCGCTTAGGAAAAAATAAAGTAGGTAGAAACTTACATCGCTACTGGGATAAAGGGGCTGGTCTTTTGCCTCCGAAACTATCTAGTTCTGAAGTGAAACAGTTGGCAAAAACTCTCGAAACGCAATGGGCTTGTCCTGCGCCTGACTTGGATGTTATGCACTGGGTGCAAGCGTCGCATGCGCTTGCGCTTCGTCATGCGTATGCCATCGAAGAAAATAGTAGTCCTTCCCCTGTCTATGAGGAAAACGCGCAACGCGACGTGCAGCAGCAATTGGTTTTTGCGGGTTGTCGGTTGGCGCTTTTCATGAATCATTTAGCAAGTGAAAACAAAACGTAAGTTGGGTAGAACGGTCCAATTTATGTTTGAAGGGCTGCGATAACCGCGCCTAAAAAGCGAGTGGCTTCACCGCCGGTGACCGCGCGATGATCGAAACTTAGCGACAGCGGCAGTAACCGATGCGTTTCGATTTGTCCTGCATGACTGACCACACCTTCATAGAGACGACCTACGGCCAAAATGGCAACAGTGGGCGGCACAATAATAGGGCTGGCAAAGCGGCCTGCAAATTTACCGAAATTGGATAACGTAATGGTAGCACCTTGCAGTTGCTCTTTTGTTACACTGCGATCACTGACCGAGTGTTTATATGCGTCAATCTTTTGACGTAATTCTTGATCATTGAGTTGCTCTGAATGATGAATGACGGGTACAAATAATCCTTCCGTATTATCCATGGCCAAACCAAGATGCACAGAAGAAAAAGATTTGCGTGCACAATGATTGGCATCAAACCAAACATTCAATGCAGGCTCTACCTGACATGCTGCAATGATGGCACGAATCAAACGGACGGTGATATCGGTTTCTTTGGACCAATTGTGGATATCAGCTTCATCAAAGATACTGACTGGAACCACTTCTTGATGTGATTTCAGCATACTGCGTTGCATTGCGCGCCGTACGCCTTGTAAGGGTTCATAGCCTTCTTGAGGTTTGGATTGTGCTTCTGATGCCTGCTCCACATCAGCGCGTGTGATGACGCCATGTTCGCCGCTTCCTACAATCGTGCTGAGATCAACCCCTAATTTTTTGGCAAGGTGACGAACATTCGGAGTGGCTTTGGCGGACTTGGCGTTCGTGTGCTGAGATCCCAAAATAAAATGATCTTCAGATACGGTCGTACTGACTTCCAAATTACCCACCACGGTCCCTTGATCATTGCGTGCAGCTTCTGCCTCAAAAGAAACCAAAGCATCGCCAGTTTTGATCACATCACCTGGATTACCATGTAATTTGGCTATTTTACCGGTCTGCGGACTAGGTACCTCTACCACGGCCTTAGCTGTTTCCATTGCGACGAGTGGGGCATCCAAATTAATCCAATCTCCGACTTTGACAAACCATTCACGAATCTCGGCATCCGGTAAACCTTCACCTAAATCAGGTAATTTGAAAATTGCCATTTGCTTTACTCCAAACTATTTAAAACGCATGTTTTAATTCGCTCAACACTAGGTATATATTCTTTTTCTAATTGAAAATAGGGCATAATCGTGTCATATCCAGTGACCCGTTGTACGGGTGCCAGCAGATCTGATAAACAATGTTCCATTAATAACGCTGAAATCTCAGCGCCAACGCCACAGGTTTTTGCTGCTTCATGCACAATGACACAGCGCCCAGTTTTTTGTACGGAATGGATAATGGTTTGAATGTCTAAAGGTTTGATGGTTGCTACATCGATGACATCGCACGTCATACCTTCTGTAGCAAGTGCATCGGCTGCTTGCAGGGTTTCATGAATACTTGCACCCCAAGAGATGAGGGTGACATCGTTACCTTCGCGCAAGATAAAGCACGTGCCGATGGGTAAAGCTTCGCCATCATCCGCAACAGGTTGTTTGACAAGACGATAAATTCGTTTTGGCTCTAAAAAAATAACCGGATCTGGGCTTCTGATGGCTGCCAAGAGAAGTCCATAGGCACGTTTTGGCGATGAGGGGATGACGACTTGCAGGCCTGGTATATGTGCAAAGAGCGCTTCAGTACTTTCAGAGTGATGTTCTGGTGCGCGGATACCCCCGCCAAATGGTGCGCGAAACACCAGTGGGCAATGCAACCGTCCTCGAGTACGATTACGCATTCGAGCTGCGTGCGCAACAATTTGATTCATGGCAGGATAGATAAACCCCATAAACTGGAACTCAGCAATCGGTTTTAATCCTTGAGTTGACATGCCAACCGCCAAACCGGCGATCATCGACTCTGCCAAAGGGGAATCGAATACTCGTTTCTCGCCAAAGCGCTCCTGTAAGCCAGCTGTAGCGCGAAAAACGCCACCATTTTTACCGACGTCCTCACCAAAGATAACGACAGAATCATCATGGGCTAATTCATAAGCCAGCGCTTGGGTTACAGCTTCTACTAATGTGATATCAGGCATGATCCATACTCTCAAATGCGATGGCGCGTTGTTCGATTAAGTAATCAGGCAAAGTCGCGTAATGATAATCAAACATGGCACTGATGGGTTGTGTAGGGCGTTGCAAATAGATATCAACTTCATTTTGGATGCATTGATTACAATCCGCAATCAATGCATCCTCTTGATCTTGCGTCCACTGGTGATGCTGTTCTATAAAGGTTTTAAAACGTGCTAGAGGTTCTTTTGATTTGGCGGCTTCTGATTCCGCTTGCGGTTGGTACCGTGTCGCATCATCTGCGGTGGTATGATCGGATAAGCGATACGACCGTGCTTCTATCAGTGTGGGGCCTTCTTGGCGTCGTGCTTTGTCGAGTGCGGTGCCAATTTCTTGGCGTAAGGCTAAAATATCATTGCCATCAACGACAATGCCATGAACCCCGGCGCTAATGGCTTTTTGAGCAAGGGTTTGCGCAGCAGTTTGTTGTCGCAGAGGCACTGAAATAGCCCATTGATTATTGTTGATCACCACCACAAGGGGTAATTTCCAAACGCCCGCAACGTTTAGGGCCTCATAAAAGTCACCTTCTGATGTGCCGCCATCGCCAATGGACACAACTGCAGCTCGGTTCTCTTGGCGATATTGCATCTTAAATGCAACGCCTGCCGCGTGGAGACATTGCGTAGCGATGGGAACACAAATCGGTAAGTCCTTAGATTGGGGGTGGCTAGGATAAGCGCTGCCACGTTCATCGCCTCCCCAATACGATAAAATATCGGATAGTGCGACTCCGCGCTGAAACTGCGCAGCATAATCGCGATAATAAGGAATGAGTACATCTTCAGGGTGCATGGCATGTCCAATGGCTGCTGAAATCGCTTCTTGGCCATTGATGGGCGCATAAGTCCCCATTTTACCTGTGCGCTGTAGCGCGATGGCTTTTTTATCGAATAATCGGGTTAGAACCATGATGCGATAGAGTTGCAGTAAACTGCTCTGGTCGTGTGCAAAACTCGGTAGCGGACCGGAGAGTTCCGCTTGTTCATTTAATATTTGCACATAGGGAATAGAGAATTCAGCAATCATCTTGGTCATGCGTAAGTCCTGATCTTATGGAATGCAAAGAAATTATCTTAGCATGCGTCGTAATACTTTTCCTACGTTAGTTTTAGGTAATTCTGAATAAAATTCAACAATTTTTGGGATTTTGTATGCGGTTAAATGTTGCCGACAGTAAGCAATGACTTCTTCACTCGTAAGCGTCGAATCACGTGCGACGATACAGGCTTTGATTCGTTCGTTGCCAGATTTTGATGGGACGCCAATGACACCGACTTCAATGACTTTATCCATCTGTGCAATGACTTCTTCGACTTCGTGCGGATAGACATTGAATCCCGAGACAATGATCAAGTCTTTGATGCGATCGATCAGATAAACAAAACCCTGCGCATCAATGCGTGCAGAATCACCTGTACGCAAAAAATTATCCGGATAAAAGACAGCTGTAGTTTCATGAGAATTTTGCCAATACCCTTGCATAATTTGTGGACCACGTACGCATAACTCACCCGTTTGTCCTATCTCACATTCGTTACCATGCTCATCGCGAAGCGATATTTCGGTGGAAGGCACGGGCAAACCAATACTTCCTTGTTGCGGACGATCGAGTGGATTAATACACACTGCCGGACTGGCTTCTGTTAAGCCATAGGCTTCAACGATAGGTCGCTGGATGAGGGATTTCCAGCGTTCAGCGAGGTTTTGATTTAAGGCCATACCGCCCGACAAAGCAATTTTGATTTGTTTGAAGTCTTCGGGATTGAACTTGGGGTGATTCAATAAGGAAGAAAATAAGGTATTAACACCCGTAAAAGCGGTAGGTCGGTAGGTATGAAATTGCTTAAGTAACGCTTTGGTGCGCCTAGGATCTGTAATCAATAAATTGTGTACGCCTAAATGAAAAAACAACAGGCAATTCGCGGTCAAAGAAAAAATATGATACAGCGGTAATGCCGTTAAAATCAGATCTGCTTTGCCCATATGGTCGGGCGAGATCCACGCTGCTGTTTGCAGTACATTCGCGACCATATTGCGATGAGTCAGCATTGCCCCCTTGGAAAGGCCGGTAGTACCTCCGGTATATTGCAGAAAAGCCAGATCATCTTGTGTACAGTCCATGGGTTGAAATTGGCCATTTTTCCCGTGTTGGAGTGTGTCAAGAAAAGAAATAGATTGTGGAAGAGTGAGTGAGGCGTATCGACGATACTTGAGATTGGTTGCGATATTGGTGAGTGTGCGTTTCCACCAGGGAAACGCATCACCTGTGTTCGAAATAATCACATGCTTTATGCTAGGGAGACGAACCAAAGCTTGAGCAAAGGTCGGGACGCATTGTGCAAACACAATCACAACTTCTGCCCCAGAGTCTTGCAGTTGATGGACTAATTCATCGGGTGTATACAGTGGGTTCGTATTGACCACGACCATTCCGGCTCGTAATACGCCTAAGAGACTAATCGGGTACTGCAAGAGATTCGGCAACATAATAGCGACCCGGGTTCCTTTGGCCAAGTGTTGTTGCTGAAGATAAGTGGCCAGCCAGCGCGAACGCTCTTCAAGTTCCTGAAATGATAAATGAGTTCCCATATTGCTAAAACTAGGACGTGACCCATAGTTTTGGAATGCTTCGTCGAATAAAGCGTTGAGAGAAGGATAGGTGGTTGAATCTATTTCAGTCGAAACACCTTCTTGATAATTTTTAAGCCACACTTTATCCAAAGTAATAACCTTCTGTTATGAGCTTTCACATGATAGTATAACCACAATGAAATACGAAAGGTATGAGAAAAATGATGGACGATGTGGTAGGTGTACAAACCTTTAAGTTGAAAGGGCGCTTGTATACATTGACGGTTTTGCATGTCTTTAATACGGATTTGGATTTGTTTGCTGAACAATTAGCGCAAGCTGTGCAGCGCGCGCCGCGTTTGTTTGATCATACGCCAGTGATTTTGGATTGTTCCGCGTTGGTTGAGATTCCATTTGACTTGGCTTTGTTTTATCAAAAAATGAAACAATTTGGTTTATATCCGATTGCAGTACAGTCGGCATCGCCGGTCATTCAACAGCAAGCGCAACACCTGGGCCTGCCCATGTTGCATGCGTCGTCTCAACACGATAAAGCGTTGTTTGATTGTAAAACGGTTGCGGAAGAAGTGCCTAGTCCGCCACCTGTCGAGCCAGGACGCACACAACTTTATACTGCACCAATTCGATCTGGGCAGCAAATTGTGAGTAAAGACGGGGATTTAATTGTAATTTCTCAAGTCAGTCATGGCGCAGAATTATTAGCGGAAGGGAATATTCATGTCTATGGTCCCCTACGTGGTCGCGCATTAGCAGGCATTACTGGGGATAAGCACGCTCGAATTTTTTGTCATGCTTTAGAAGCAGAATTGGTCGCAATTGCAGGAATTTATTGTTTAAGTGATGGTATGCAGCAGATCAATGGTCCCTGCCAAATTTTTCTTCGGGATGATCGTATTCAAATTGAGCCGTTATGAACGAAGCGGTGTTTATTTCTGATTTGCATTTACACCCTAACCAACCCGAGATTACGAAAAAATTTCGCCAATTTACTCAGTGGGCAGGAAAAAATACCCGGGCAGTTTATATTTTAGGTGATTTTTTACATGTTTGGCCTGGCGACGATGCGTTGGATGGTTGGAGTGAAGAGATTATTGGTTGGTTAACCGATTTGTCTACTCAGGGCGTACACGTGTATTTTCTTGCTGGAAATAGAGATTTTCTGTTGGGAGATATTTTTTTACGCAAAGCTAAGATGCAAAGCTTGGCTGATCCTACCGTGATCTCCCTAGGCGAGCAACGTGTGTTGTTAAGCCACGGTGACCGCTATTGCACCAAAGACTATACGCATCAATGGTTACGTTGGGTAACCCGAAACCCCATCTTTAAATTTTTATTTTTACGTTTGTCCTATAAAGCTCGGCAGGCTTTGGTGAGCAGTGTACGTAATTACAGCCAACATAATACGCGTAAACCCCAAGACATCATGCAAACTGTGCCAGACGCGATCTTAAGTGAGATGCGTCATTTTGTTGCCGAAATTTTAATTCATGGTCATACGCACCAACCTGGGTTAACCACACATCAAGATGGTGAGCACCAACGATACGAATATACTCTGAGCGACTGGGATGAAAATCCTAGTATATTGTGTTATAATAAGTCAGAATATCGGTTTGTATATCTTGTTGAGGTGGGTTGATATGGGCCATAATCCAATGGATGCAGAGTATTTAAAGAATAAAGCGGCGCAAAAACGCTTAGAAGATCGCCTTGAGGAAATGCGTCGAGAATCACAAGAAAGAACCCAAAAAAATATCGCCTATCATACCGCTAATGTTAAAGAATATAGCGATAAATTTGAGCAAGATTACGCAGGTTTTCTTGAACATGTCCAGAAGCGGTCACAACATTTGGGGATGGAAAGCATTCCAACTCTGATTTTACAATTTGGTCCGGGCTTAAAAGCATTTGCAAGAATGTCGGAAGATTTCAAAATGCATGTATTGAGTCGAATCTGTTTGAGTTTGGCTGAGAACTTTAATTACCAGAACAGTACGCCATTAATGCTTACGGCAGAAGCAGCGCGTCAGGCGCGCGTGTTTCTTGATTCTAATTTTAATACGGAAGGGCATTTTCAAGATGCATTACCGCCTGTATTTGTTCCTTATTTAGCGGATGTGAATGATCAAGGTGTGTTATCTGTGAGTTTAGATGTCCCGAATACCCAACTCTCTAGTACACCGAGAGAGGTGGATGATGGGCGTGGGGGGAGAAAAAGAACGAGCGATAGACAAGAATTTATCGAAAAGTACAGTACTGATTTTGAGACTAGCATTGCAAATTGGATTAATGCATTACGTGATGCGGACGGGAATACATTGACCGTTGTGGATGTCCCGAACGAAGGACGTAAAATCAGAGTTGGCCCCGATAATCCTGACCAGCAAGTTTACCTGTCCAAGGATGAGTTTCGTGATTTACGAACGCGCGTATTAACCCCTCAATTGGAGCATTATTTTGGGGTGGAATTTAAGCCCGAAGCAGAGAGTAACACACCTCGTCCAGGAAGGTGATCACGGTTTGGTTTTGAGTGAATAAAAAATACCATCTAAAATAAGGGACGATCGATGAATAATAAATCAATGGATGAAAACATTTCTACTTGGTATTCAACGTATGGCTTGGTCACTATAGAACGTATTTTTGATTTATTGGGCATTACTTTAGATCAAGATGCTTTACACACCATTAGTCAGTCTCCCCAAAGCCCTTATTATCAATTGCTACAAGCGCCGTTAAAAAATATCTTCAATGGTATTATCATCAATCAAGCGTCCGATTATCGTGAATATGCACAAAAAATGCTGGTTGATTATCTGTTATCAGGTGCTGCAAATTTGTCGGAAGAGCAGACCAAACACGAAGGCGCACGATTAGAATTGGAATTAATGCGTATAGCATTGATAGAGACTGGTGAAAAATTTGACCTCTTGCAGTTCGAACATTATAAATTGATCAATGAAAGCCAACGAACTTCGATGGATCTGGCTGCGACATTACCTAATTCAAATGTGTTATTGGATGAACAACAAGGCACAGCAATCATGCAAGCAATGTTGCCTTTTGTGGAGCAGGCAGAGGCATTATCCCTGCAAATTAAGAATTTCCGAAAACAGTTTTACGAAACCATCTTGAAAGCCCGTGATTTACTCGACTCAATCCCTGAGTATTTTAATCAATTGGAATCACAGCCTGAACACATGGAATTATTGCATTTTGATGCGAACCTAGGTGAAGAAGGTATTTGATTTTGTCGGTCATATCTGTATTAAATTCATGCATATTTGCTGGTTATTTCATCTGAATCGTGGTAAAATGCCCAATAATATTATTATTTGAGCATTTTTTGTATGAAACTATCCGAACAACAGAAAACGAAATTGCTTCAGACTGCTAAAAAAGTTTATTCGTCATATTTGGCATTGGATGTTTTTAAAAACAAACTTATCTCTGTTCAAAACACTGAGCCTGATTCGCAGGTCCTCGATACGTCATTGTTGTCTCTTGTTCAAGGTATGAGAAGACAATCTCGCCGGAATATTCAGAAATCGATCATGGTAGCGGGTCAACTTAACGATGTTTATATACAGACGATTGATGGGGAGCAGACCAAGTATCGGGTAAGAT
>CAZBSX010000021.1:0-12206 GCA_964494305.1 uncultured Legionella sp.
ATTTATTCTTATAGAGAACGACGTGCGCCATAGTGGCTTGCCATTCAGTTGCTCCTTTTAAGGTTTGGATTGTGGGCGGCAACAACGCAACTGCGGACACACTATACTCATTTTTTTGTACGGATTCTTTTAATTTTGCAGATTGCAAGGCTTTGATATATTTGATCCAGCCGTCTGGCGTAAAATATTTGGCAATTTCTTTTTGTCGTGCTAAAAAATTTTCGGCTGAGAATGTATACGTGGTGACAATGGCCTCGTTCACCCAAACTGACAAATCGGTCTCATTTGGAACAGCGTAGCTCAAATTTGGAATGAAGCAGGTAAACCACATCAGCAACCCAAGTAAATAACGGAGTAAGGGTTGTCTTTTTGAGTCATAGTCCATATACGATTCTCCTAGACAGGCACATCAGTTCGGTTTTATGGTAACATGGGCAGGGGTACCATTCAATTTTAAAATTGTATACGTGTCGCTAATGAGTTTTCAGTGATACCTACTTGAAGTAAGAGTAATCCATGAATCAAAATCGTGTCTATGACAAATTTGGTCACATGAGTCGATTTTTTAATCGATGGGATTTGTTATTATTAATTTTAGTGTTGGCCATTTTCTTTTTTTTAGGGTGGACCAGCGAACAAATGGGCAGGCCTTATGCGTTGGGTGAGCCATTACATATCTCGTTATCGCCGTTAAATTTACCGGGCTATGCGTTACGAACCGTACTGAGATTATTTAGCGCACTCTTATTGTCCGTATTATTTTCTTTTGTCATTGGGACCCTTGCAGCTAAAAATCGTCGAGCCGAACGAATTATTATTCCCGCTATTGATATTTTGCAATCTGTGCCTGTACTCAGTTTTTTGGCGATTACCGTGATTGGATTTATTCGGTTTTTCCCGGGAAGTTTGTGGGGGCCGGAATGTGCTTCTATTTTTGCAGTATTCGTTTCCCAGGTTTGGAATATTACATTTAGTTTTTACCAATCGCTGAAAACAGTCCCGTCGGATTTACGCGAAGTCGGTTCAATGTTTCAATTGTCTGCATGGCAGTTTTTTTGGAAAGTGGAAGTACCTTGTTCGATGTCGGCTTTGTTGTGGAATATGATGGTATCCATGTCAGCAAGTTGGTTTTTCGTCGTGTTGTCTGAAGCGATTGTCGTAGGTCATCAGAATATTCGATTGCCAGGGATTGGGTCCTATATCGCGTTGGCAATCGAGCAACACAATTTTCATGCGTTGCTCTATGCCATGATTACTATGTTGGTGGTCATTTTTTTGTATGACCAAGTTTTATTTCGGCCTTTAATCACTTGGTCTGAGCGATTTAAAATTGAGCAATCTGCTCATGAAGAAGAATATCAATCGTGGTTAATTGATCTCTTGCGTTTGAGCCCAATGATGCAACGCATTGAACAAGGCATGCAAGACGTGAAAGATCGTTTTATTAATTTTCGTTGGTTTCGTTTGGGTGCACTCAAAGTGCCACAGGAGATAAGGCCGCAGCGTGCAAAGCGAATGGATTGGCTGTGGTCTGTATTACTATTTTTGGGGATTGGAATCGCGGGCTACCGTTTGATGATTTATATTCTGACCACCTTGAGTGGTTTCGAAATGCTTCATGTGCTGTTATTGGGTGCAGCTACAGCAGTGCGGGTTATCGTACTGATTATGCTGAGTTCAATCATTTGGATCCCGATGGGTGTTTGGATTGGACAACGACCGTATTGGACTCAAAAATTGCAACCCGTGATTCAATTTGTTGCGGCGTTTCCTGCGAACTTATTTTATCCGCTATTCGTGATTGCAATTGTGCGGTTTCATTTGAATGTTGAAATTTGGCTGACGCCATTGATGATTTTAGGAACACAATGGTATATTTTATTTAATGTGATTGCCGGTGCATCGTTAATTCCACGTGATTTATATTTGGTTGCGGACAATTTTGGCGTGACCGGTTGGCAATGGTGGCGCCGTTTGGCCTTACCCGGTATTTTCCCGTATTACATTACAGGGGCCATTACGGCTGCAGGTGGTGCTTGGAATGCGAGCATCGTGGCTGAAGCTGTGTCTTGGGGAACAACTCGCTTACAAGCAACAGGTCTCGGCGAATATATTCAAGCCAATGCCATTCTTGGGAATTTCCCAAAAATTGCTCTGGGGACAGCGGTCATGTGTATTTATGTGCTGATATTTAATCATTTAATATGGCGACCATTATATCGATTAGCGCAAGATCGCTATCATTTTATGTGAGGTGCTCATGTCGGAAATTATTTTGTCGGTCGAACATTTGCGTAAAACATATCGCAAAACCGCATCCCAAGATTTGTTGGTTTTAGACGATGTGAATTTCAAATTACACAAAGGCGAAATTGTTGCATTACTAGGGAAATCGGGTTCAGGTAAATCGACGTTGTTGCGGATCATCGCCGGCCTCATCGGCCCCACCAGTGGGCGTGTGGCGTATCGAAATCAACCTGTCATGCAACCTGTCCCTGGCATTGCGATGGTGTTTCAATCCTTTGCATTATTACCCTGGTTGACCGTATTAGAAAATGTGGAATTAGGGTTAGAAGCGCAAGGTATTTCGCGTAAAAAACGACGTGCTCGAGCGATTGAAGCGATTGATATTATCGGATTAGACGGATTTGAATCCGCGTTCCCTAAGGAATTATCGGGTGGAATGCGTCAACGGGTTGGATTCGCTCGTGCGTTGGTGATTAATCCCGATATCTTACTGATGGACGAGCCTTTTTCAGCGCTCGATGTATTAACTGCGGAAAATTTAAAATCAGATTTGTTGGCGTTATGGCAAGAGAAAAAAACGAATACGAATGGGATTTTGCTGGTAACGCATAATATTGAAGAAGCTGCGATGCTGGCGGATCGTATTGTGATTTTAGGATCCGATCCTGGTTCTATTTGCGCCGATTTGCCGGTGACCTTAGAACAACCCCGGAATTCTGAATCTTCTGAGTTTCGTCATTTGGTCGATAGAATTTATACGGTCATGATTTCGGCTACTGCGGACAAAACGCGTTTTCCCGCACATCGCGAACGCCAAATTGGCTTGGGGTATCGTTTACCAGATGTAGAACCGTCGGAATTAACGGGGTTGATCGAAACCATGAAATTATTCAAAGCTAGTATTGATTTGCCAGAATTAGCCGATGAATTGATGATGAATGTTGACGATTTATTCCCAATTTTAGAGACTTTAGAAGTATTAGGATTCGCAAATATTGCGGAAGGCGATATTCAATTGAGTCAATTAGGCCAGGAATTTTCGGAAGCGGATTTGCAAGCTCGAAAACACTTGTTTGCCCAGCGTTTATTAGAAAAAGTGCCTTTAGCGCGTTACATTCGTCGCGTATTAGATGAGAAGCCCAGTCATCGGATTTCAGAAGAGCGTTTTTTAACCAAATTAGAAGACTATTTGAGTGATGATGAGGCTGAACGTGTACTCCGTACCATGATCGATTGGGGGCGTTATGCTGAAATTTTTGCTTATGATTTTAAAACTGGTTTTTTAAGCTTAGAAAATCCAGGTACAGTAGGGGATCAGCAGGGATAATGCGATTGCTTTTCAAAGTGTTATAATGATACAATCTGTCTTTTTTCGGGTAATTTTGCATGTTAAAAAAAATCTTAAGTTTCTTGTGCTTGTCTGTGGTGTTTCAAGGGATCGCGTTTGCGACTGAAAAAGCTTTTTATGGAAAAGCTCCTTGTCTAAATTTAGTTGTGACGGTACAAAATCATACGGAATCGATGTGCTCTTTAGTGCAACACGACCTTTTCAATGGTCGATTTTGGGATGAAGGTGTGCAGAACATTGCGCTTATTCTACCGGGCGAAAGCAGAATGACTAAAATACAGGAGTTTGAGAGTGTGATCTTTGGGTTTACCGAATTAACCTTATCGTATACTTGCGGTAATGCGCAGATGGTTACCGTGAAATCGCGTAAAGATTCCTGTATATACGGTGGTGCAGTTACTGCATCTACGCCAAGCTTGTCGAATATGGATGCAACTTACGTGTCATCGATAGGGAGTGGGAGTGCATTGGGAGGACGCCCTGGCACGATTGTTTGGACTTTGTCTTAGAGTCCTGCAAGATATTGTGCGAGATCTTGCATCTCCTGTGGACTGAGTTTTGCGCAGATGGTCCGCATGATTTTGAGGGGATCTGAGCTCCGAGTGCCTGCTTTAAAGGCTTGTAATTGTTGCACGATATACTCGGGTTGTTGGTGTGAAATTACGGGAAAGCCGGCTTGTTCTGCACCGCGTCCATCGGGACCATGGCAAGCAATGCAAGCGGGGATGTGTTGACCGAGATCACCTTGTCGATAGAGTTGTTCTGCACGAGGTAATGGGTGAGCTGAGGGAGCCGATGGCACTAACAATTTTTGCGCATAAAATGCGGCCAAATCTTCCATATCCTGGGTGCTGAGTGTGGCAACTAAAGGCCCCATCATCAGTGACGTCCGTACTTTCCCTGTTTGGTAGTGCTGTAATTGTTGACGCAAATACGCCGCGTGTTGTCCGGCTAAATTAGGCCATAATGCATTCGTGCTATGCCCGTCAGCACCATGGCAAGCGCTACAGACCAGCGACTTCGTTTGCCCAGCTTTTGGATTGCCCACTGAAAATCCAGGCAAGGCCAGACTCAACAAAAGGCAACAGAGAATCAATTTCATGACGGTTGATGGATCACGGGTAAGTAATTTCCGCCAAGGATAGCATCAAAAATTCATGATGCAAAATTACTATCTGAGACAATTACGTGTCCGTGAGCGTGTCCATGCCTGAGTTTTGGTTGCTTGTAGTACTGCTGTTGTTGGGCCAAGGCCCAACCTACCAAAAATAATCTTTTTAGCGTAGACTGAGATGGAAACCATTCATAAGGATGATGATGGACAGTTTAGTGAATTTGTTATTGGTTGTGGTCTTATTTGGGTTGACCCTGGGTTTGGTCAATCGATTTTTACCAATGCCACCACTTATTAAAAGCTTATTGAATCTTTTGGTGTTTGTCATATTGGTTATTTATATTCTGCAGTATTTTGGTGTGGTTCCCAATGTATTACCGATGGCGCATTGGTACCCATTGCAGGTGCATCCACAGTGACTTTCCTTTAGTCACAAGCTAAATATGGCTTTTTGGTGAATTGTGCGCAACAGTCAGCTGCAGTGAAAACGGTTGCGCGCAAGGAATAGGCACGTTAATATGATCCCTTTCTCTAGCCTATCGTGGACTCTGTGTTAAAGCATCCTTATACTCAAGCAGAATTTTTAAAAAGCGCAGCCAAGGTCAGTCAGTTGCCTCCTGATGAGGGATACGAGGTTGCGTTTGCAGGGCGCTCGAATGCAGGTAAATCGAGCGCTTTAAATTGTTTAACCGGTAATCGCCGGTTGGCGCGCATCTCTAAAACACCTGGTCGTACTCAATTGATTAATTTGTTTACGGTCAAAGACCCAGATCATCGCTTGGTGGATCTGCCTGGCTATGGGTATGCGAAAGTCGCAATGCAAACTAAAATGGATTGGCAAGAAAATTTGGCGCATTACCTGGAAGTGCGCACTAGTTTGCGAGGCCTTGTGCTCTTGATGGACATTCGCCATCCGTTGAAAGACTCCGATCAAACCTTGCTGCGCTGGGCAATCGCTCGGAACTTACCTATTCATTTGGTATTAACCAAATGCGATAAATTAAGTCGCAATCAAGTTCAACACGCGCTACAAACTGTGGAAGCGCATTGCAAACAATTACCGACGCTATCCTGGCAAGCATTTTCAAGTTTAAAAAAACAGGGTGTGGAAACGTTAGTGAACGTATTGAACCAATGGTTTGAGTGGGAATAATGCTGCATATTGCGTTGTATCAACCTGAAATTCCGCCGAATACGGGCAATATCATGCGTTTGTGCGCCAATACGGGAGCTACGTTGCACTTAATTCATCCACTAGGATTTGTGCTAGATGACAAACGGATGCGCCGCGCGGGCTTAGATTATCAAGAATTTGCAACCGTTCAACATTATCCCGACCAAGCCGTATTTTTTGCACAACATCAATCACGGCGTATTTTTTGCTGTTCAACCAAAGCGCAACAAACGTATACGGATGTTATATATCAAGCAGAAGACATTTTGTTATTTGGCCCGGAGACGCGTGGTCTGCCAGCAGATCTCTTGGCGCAACACCCTGCGATTCGGCTTCCCATGTTGCCTACCAGTCGAAGTTTAAACTTGTCAAATGCGGCAGCCATTATTTTATATGAAGCGTGGCGCCAACTTAATTTTGTTGGAGCGTCTTAATAATCACAGAAAAATCTAAGTCTCCCAGCCCTATATTTTTTGCTGCCTGATAAATCTGAGTAGCTAAATTGGCTACCGGCGTGCTGAGGTCACATTGTTCGGCAGCTGCTTGACTGAGGTTTAAATCCTTCAGCATCATGGCCAAAGAAAATCCGGGTTGATACTCATGATTGGCAGGCACCTGGTCCAAAACATTAGGCACCGGGACATATCGATCCATGATCCAGCATTGTCCTGATGCGTGGGTGACTACTTCATGAAGTTTCTGTGGGCTTAGTCCTAAGCGATCGGCGAGTACAAAACCTTCAGATACTGCAAGCATCGTAATTCCTAAAATCATATTATTACAAATTTTTGCTGCTTGACCGCTGCCACTTGTTCCGGTCAAGATGATTTGCTTGCCCATGGCGTTCAGAATAGGTGTTGCTGCTGCACAGGCAGGGGATTCACCGCCCACCATAAACGTTAACGTAGCAGCCTGTGCGCCAGCGACGCCGCCTGATACTGGTGCATCGACTGCTAGTACGCCGGATTGCTGGGCTTGCGCTTGCAAATCACGCGCAGTAGGGACATCAATGGTCGAACAATCAATATGTAATGTATCTGTGCGTGCATGGGCATAGAGCCCCGTGTCTCCATAGCAAACGGATTGGACTTGAGTGCCGCTTTGCAGCATGGTAATGAGAATATCATGCTGACTTGCCAAATCAGATAATTGAGTCGCAATTGCGCCACCTGCATCGATAAATGCCGTTTGTGCCGTGGGCGATAGATCAAAACCGGTGACTTGATGATCGGCACGCATGAGATTGATGGCCATCGGTAAGCCCATATGTCCCAAGCCGATAAATCCGATTTTTGCCATATGAGCACTCCTTTTACGCGTGTTTAACCATTCTGTGGCATGACAAAATGAGCGTGATCCTGTTGCATTAAAGCCCACTTGGTCGTAACGGTTTTTGACTTGGTATAAAAATGAACGCTTTCTGCACCGTGCATTCCAACATCGCCAAACGAAGAGCGTTTCCAGCCGCCAAAAGGATGACTGGCAATAGGGACTGGAATGGGGATATTGATCCCCACCATACCTACTTGGACCATGTGGCTATAATGTCGAGCGTGATAGCCATTTTGGGTGAAAATCGCTGTGCCGTTGCCGTATTGATTGCGATTGATCAACGCAATCGCATCTTCTAAGCTTGCAACGCGCATGATCACTAAGACTGGACCAAAAATTTCGTTTTGATAAATCGACATGTCTTCGGTGACCTGATCAAATAAACAGGGTCCCAAATAGAAACCTTTCGGATATTGCGCATGAACAAATTTGCGACCATCAATTAATAATTGTGCACCTTCTGCCACACCTTGGTTGACAGCGTGTAAGACACGTTGCCGATGTGCATCGCTAATCAAGGGTCCTAAATCAGTATTCGGTTGATCGCCGGCACCCAGCGTGATTTTTTTTATCTCCGGGATTAACGCGTTGATAATCTTAGATGCGGTTTCCTCTCCGACCGCAACGACGACGGAGATGGCCATGCAGCGTTCACCTGCGGAGCCAAACGCTGCACCGCTCAATGCTTTTGCAGTGGGTGTGAAATCAGCATCTGGCATCACTACCGCATGATTTTTAGCCCCACCGAATGTGTGTGCACGCTTGCCTGCATGTGTAGCCTGTTGATAAATCGTTTCGGCTACGGGCGTAGAGGCAACTGCAGTAAATGCTGCAATATCAGGATGAGTAAGCAAATGCGTCACTGTGGTGTGATCTCCCTGGACACAATTGACAACGCCAGGAGGTAAGCCCGCTTCATGGAGTAAGTCGAGTAAGCATACACTGGCTGACGGGTCTTGCTCCGATGGTTTTAAAATAAACGTATTCCCGCACATGATGGCTGGCACCATCATCCAGATGGGTACCATGACGGGGAAATTAAAGGGAGAAACTCCTGCGCAGACTCCGAGAGGTTGGCGAAACGTATGACAATCAATCTGTTGTGAGACGTCTGCGGAAAAAATACCCTGTAATTGCGTAAGCAATCCACAGTGAAATTCAATTAATTCTAGGCCGCGAGCAATGGAGCCGTTGGCATCGTCTAGGGTTTTGCCCTGTTCTTGAGTGACCAATTTTGCCAAATGAGATCTATTTTTTTCAATGAGCGTGCGAAATTGCAATAAAATGTGGGTCCGCTTTGTGGGAGTGGTATTCGCCCATGCAGGCCAGGCTTGTTTGGCTGCAGCGACTGCTTGCATACATAACGCTTGATTGGCTATCGGGACATGACCAATACATTCTCCGGTTGCTGGATTATAGATGTCTTTGACCGCTTGAGTATGATCTGGAACGGATTGCCCAGCAATGAAATGAGTGACTCGATAAACCATCGCATGTCCTCTAGGATAATTGGATGAGTTGCTCTAATCCATAATATAACGTTTTGAGTTTTTGTACACCCTGACAAGCGAGAATGAGACCAGGCATAAAAGAACTCCGATCAATGCTTTCATGCGTAATGGTCAATGTTTCTCCAGTATTGCCAAAAATGACGTCTTGTTTGGCGAGGACACCTGGAAGTCGTAAAGAATGGATATGGATATCCTGATAAACAGCGCCCCGTGCGCCGGGTACGGAGGGTTTATTCTCAGGTTGATGTTTAGGATGGACTCTGGCCTTGGCAATTAGGTCAGCTGTTTTAAGCGCTGTGCCTGATGGGGAGTCGAGTTTTTGTTGGTGATGTGTTTCGATAATTTCGACTTCAGATAGAAAGCGTGCACTGATTGCAGCAAAATGCATCATTAAGATCGCACCCATCGAAAAGTTGGGGACAATAATACCGCCTAATTGCTGAGCTTGACAGTGTTGTTGTAAGATGTGCACTTGTTCATCGACTAATCCAGACGTGCCAATAACGGGATGAGCATGATGTTGAACAATGGTGAGTGCATTGGCGTACGCGCAATCTGCGCGTGTGAGATCAATGACAATGTTTGCTTGCGTTTGATCAATGGTTTGACCTAGGTTATCATGACGTCCCAAAGTAGCAACGAGTTCAAAATCCGGATGGTTGCGGATAGTTTGGCAAGCTAAGCTTCCCATTTTCCCAGAAGCCCCATTAACGATAACAGTTGTCGTCATTTGGGCGTTCTAGGTGGTTGTTTAGGGGCTTTTTTTGGCTGTTCTTTGGACTGTGTTGTTGCGGCTGCTGGTGAGTTCTCGTCACGATGCAGCACTTTCCATGCCCAAATAACGGCGGGAATCCAGCCGATGAGAGATGCTTGTAATGCTAATGCAGCGAAGCCTCCAAGCGGGTTATCATCTGCAAAAATGATGACACATGGAAAAACTATTGCAAGGAAAGAGAGCAATCGGTGGTTTGTTTTGATAATATACTCCAGGTTTTTGCCATAGATAAATATTAGATAATCTTTCTTAATTACACAAGGATTTCTGTATGAGAAAACAAGTCTTGCATCCTCGTACTGCGGTAATCAATCAAAAACAAAAAAATCAGTCCAAAAAACATCGTTTGGATGCGCTCCGTTGGTTACAAAGTACTTTTCCGGCGGCTTTTGATAATCGCACGCAGATCCGTCCGTTGAATTTAGGCATTATGCATGACATTCTACACCATGCCGAGCAAGCTGCTGTGGTGGGAATTTCAAAGTCTAAACTCCGTGAAGCGGTTGTCTTATATACGCGGCGCTTGGATTATTTGGCCTGTTTGAAAGCACGAGAATGGCGTGTTGATCTCTTGGGGAATCCCAGCGTACTTGTGAATGAAGACGATGCGGAACGTGCCGCGTTAAAAATTAAAAAACGAGTCGAAAAATCAATCAAAAATACGAAGAAATTAACGATGCTCTCATCTGAGCGTCCTGGTCGAACCAAAGTGATGGCAATGTTAGCTGATGATGACTATGACCATGTCGTTACGCAAGAGTCGGTTGGATTACGCAATGTTGCAGTGACTCACAAACAAACTCGGCAATATGATCCTGAGGCGGTTGCACGACTTAAAGAAAAATTAGGCTTGTCGCAGACCAAAGCCGAGTTAGAGAATGTATGATAGCTTGAAAGCTGAGGTGCTCCTCAGTATACTTCGTGCAACGGACCCTACACAAAATGCCGGTTATATGAGTAAAGGGGTGGTTTAGTTTGGTATCTTTATGCTAAGACAAATTCCTAATGCGTTAACCTTAATCCGATTATTGCTAATCGTTCCATTCCTGTTGTGTTTATTTCACAAACAATTTGCCTGTGCTTTTTATATTTTCCTCATTGCAGGGGTCACGGATGCATTGGATGGGTTGTTGGCGCGTGGTTTTTCTTGGCAGAGTAATGTCGGCAAAATAATCGATCCTTTGGCTGACAAATTGCTAATTTCAGCAAGTTTTATCAGTTTGGCTATGTTGCACGTCTTGCCCTGGTGGTTGGTGCTTCTTATCTTTACGCGGGATCTTGTGATATCGTTGGGTGTCGTCGCTTGGTATCTGTTGATTCCTAAAAAACCAGATTTGAAACCGACGTATATCAGTAAAGTGAACACAGTGTTGCAATTGATTTTAGTGATGTTGAGTTTGTGTGGCCAGGCATTTGCTTTACCGATGCCTTTGCTGCTTCAAATCGGTGTGATCTTGACAGCAATGACAACCAGTATCAGTTTTATTGATTACGTTTGGACTTGGGGGAAGAAAGCGTGTCAACAAAGGATTCCTCGCAAATAAAGCAACAATTGGCGTTGGCAATGCAATGCAATGACGAAGCTAGTTTTGCTGATTTTTGTTGGACGGGAAATGAATTATTACAGCAGCAAATTTTGCCCCTTGAGTCTGAAAAAAAAGAACGCTGTTTCTATGTATGGGGAGCAGCAGGTTCTGGGAAATCGCATCTGTTGCAAGCTGCGTGTCAGGCGATGTCACACGCAAGACATTCCGTTGTATATCTCCCTTTAAAGCTTCTTCAGCAATGGGATCCTGCAATTTTAGAAGGCATGGAGGACCATACGTTGGTTGCTATCGATGATGTGGATCATATTGCGGGTAACCGTGTGTGGGAAGAAGCGCTGTTTCATGTCTATAATCGGATTCAAGCGCAGCAAAGCATTTTGCTAATGACTGGCCAAACAGCCCCGACTTTAACCGCGATTCATTTGCCAGATTTACGGTCTAGGCTAAGCTGTGCGATGATTTTGCAAATTCATGAATTAGGGGATGATGATAAGATCAATACCCTCCAAGATCATGCAAAAAAGCGAGGGTTGGATTTGCCGACAAGTGTCGGTCAATATATTCTGAATCGCTGCGCACGCAATATGCACGCCTTACAAGATATTTTAGATCGTTTAGACCATGCGTCTTTGGTCGCTCAGCGCAAATTAACTATTCCATTTGTAAAAAATATCTTAGGTGTTTAATGATGTTTGTTAATAGATAAGGATAAGTTCGAATGCGAACTCGGATGATTTCCTTCTTCGCTCATATCTAGTTTGTGACCACTTATCATGCTTTTCCTACTTGGGGTGTTGGTGTGGGCAAATGCGGATAGAGCCAGATGCGCTGACTGATTTGAAGGACTAGGAGACCAACCGCTACAAATCATTGAAAGCGCCTGATCAAACCGGGTTTTAGCATCAGTTAATACAAAAGGTTTGGCTTGTAGTATTTGGAATATTTCGAACTTTAAATCTGCTCTTTTCTCAGGTTCGTTTGAGATATATTGGTTCATTTGGTGTTCTGTGTACTTATTAAACTCGGTTTTATGTTCCGCGATTAGCTTTTCAGGATTAAATTCTGGTGACGTATAAATAGCAAAGACAGCGGTTTGTTCTTTATTGGCTTTGTCGTGCTTGATATTTATTTTAAGCATACGCTGCATCTCTCCCAGCT
>CAZBSX010000022.1:0-12070 GCA_964494305.1 uncultured Legionella sp.
AGGTGACGATAAAAATCATCATCATTGGGATTATATTTATGAGCCTGATGCAAAAGAATTACTGGATGTGTTATTAGAGCGTTACATTGAATTGCAAGTTTATCAGGGTGTGGTAGAAAATATCGCTTGTGAACAAGCCGCCAAGATGATGGCAATGAAGAACGCAACGGATAATGCAGGGGACTTAATCAAACAATTTCAATTGGCCTATAACAAAGCCAGACAAGCTGCTATTACGCAAGAGTTAGCAGAAATTGTCGGTGGTACGGCCGCTTTAGAAGAGGGTATATAATGGGTGCAGCGCCAGTAGTTCAAACCGGTACAGTGGTTCAAATCATCGGACCAGTTGTTGACGTTGAATTTCCACGTGATCAAGTACCAAAAGTAAATGATGCCTTAAAAGAGGCGAATGGAGACTTGGTATTCGAAGTCCAGCAGCAATTAGGAGACGGTGTGGTCCGTACAATTGCGATGGGAACTACCGATGGCTTGCGCCGTGGTGTTGAGACCATTAATACGGGAATGCCAATTCAAGTTCCCGTCGGTGTTGAAACTTTGGGACGTATTTGCAATGTTTTGGGTCACCCGATTGATCATGCAGGCCCGATTGATGCGAAAGAACATTGGTCAATCCACCGTAAACCGCCTTCTTATGAAGATCAAGCCGGAAGCCAAGAACTTTTAGAAACTGGAATCAAGGTTATTGATTTACTGTGTCCATTTGCCAAAGGCGGAAAAGTGGGCTTGTTCGGTGGTGCTGGGGTAGGAAAAACCGTTAATATGATGGAGCTTATCCGTAATATCGCAATCGAACATAGCGGTTATTCGGTATTTGCGGGTGTAGGAGAGCGTACTCGAGAAGGGAATGACTTCTACCACGAAATGAAAGACTCCAATGTATTGGACAAAGTGTCCTTGGTCTATGGTCAGATGAATGAGCCACCTGGTAACCGCTTGCGTGTTGCATTGACCGGCTTAACCATGGCAGAAAAATTCCGTGATGAAGGCAGAGATGTATTGTTATTCATTGATAATATTTATCGGTATACGTTGGCCGGGGTTGAAGTTTCGGCCTTGTTAGGCCGTATGCCTTCCGCAGTAGGATACCAGCCGACGTTGGCGGAAGAAATGGGTATGCTGCAAGAGCGGATTACCTCAACTAAAACTGGATCTATTACGTCGATTCAGGCTGTCTATGTTCCTGCAGATGATCTGACTGATCCATCACCTGCAACTACATTTGCGCATTTAGATGCGACCGTTGTATTGTCGCGTCAAATCGCAGAATTGGGTATTTACCCTGCAGTGGATCCGTTGGATTCTACGTCTCGGCAACTCGATCCATTGGTCGTCGGACAAGCGCATTATGATACGGCACGTAAAGTTCAACAAACCCTACAGCGCTATAAAGAATTGAAAGATATTATTGCTATTTTGGGGATGGATGAATTATCAGAAGATGATAAACGCGTGGTGTCTCGTGCTCGTAAAATTCAACGCTTTTTATCACAGCCTTTCTTCGTAGCCGAAGTATTTACGGGTTCACCAGGAAAATACGTGTCATTGAAAGATACAATTGCTGGGTTCCAAGGGATTTTGGCTGGTGATTATGATGATTTACCAGAACAAGCGTTTTATATGGTTGGCAGTATTGAGGAAGCGATTGCCAAAGCGAAGACATTATGAGGCAGGCTGAAGAAATGGCAATTACCACACAATTAGATATAGTGAGCGCAGAAAAAGAAATTTTTTCTGGGTTGGTTGAAATGGTTGTTGCCAGCGCAGAATTTGGCGAAATTGGTATTATTCCAGGGCATGCACCTTTATTAACCTTGCTTAAGCCGGGTGAAATTAGGGTAACCATGCCTGGGGGCGCCAAAGACATATACTATGTTTCCGGTGGCATGCTTGAAATTCAACCGCATCAAGTCACTGTATTGGCAGATGCAGTTGAGCGTGCAGATGATATTGATGAAGCAGCTGCTTTAGCGGCCAAAGCGCGTGCAGAAGAAGCTATTGCAAATAAAAATACGACTATGGATTACTCGGTCGCATCAGCTGAATTGGCCAGAGCTATGGCGCAAATTCGTTTATTGCAGAAAATGCGTAAGCATCAAAGACCCTAATCTGTCATCGTCGACAGGCACACAGGTAACCCTTAATTGTACAAACCCAAAATATGGTCTATATTTAAACATAGAGACTCGTTATAAGTCTTTGGTGTATTTGTTTTCAATTAAGGAGACATAAAATGGCAAGTGTAAAACATCCTCGTCACAACGGTACAACCTATCATCCAGGCACGCATCTTGCACATGCTGCCGCCGAGATATTGGGTGACAGCAAAAAATTGGCCAATAAACTCTATAAAGACGGCTTACATAAAGTTGATTGGGCTGAAGATAATGTCAAAGATGCATCGACCAAACTGGTCAAAAAAGTAAAAGCCAATCCTATCGCTTCAGTCTTAATTGCGGGTGGTATTGGGTTCATTCTTTCTGCATTGTTACGCAAATAATGAACGTTATCGAAGACATCGGCGGTCTTGTTTCTAATAAAATCGAAGTATTTAAAACGATATACGCGATTGTAAAATTAGAAACAAGACTTGCCGGTCTTAGTATTTTACCCGTTATCTTAAATACCGTCATGATTTTAGTCGCGGTAATGACCCTGTGGGCATCTATGATGATCTTGGTGGGTCACGGCCTGATGCAGTTTTTCTCGAGCTTTGTAGCGGGTGTTCTTGGCGTCATGTGTTTGAATCTTATGCTTGTATTTGGCTTAATTCAATATTTATCGTTCAATTTAAAAAATATGAGTTTTGAAAAAACCAGAGCCTATTTTAATCGGAGAGAAACCTCAAATGCTTACGTCACGGCAACGCCTACTCGTAAAATTGAACCAACTCGAAAAAAAATGGGTTCATCATCAACGAAGCGTAAATAAATATAAGTATGATTTGATAGGTCAAATTTATCAGTATCAAGCAGGAATAACGTATCTCATGCTTCCTGCGTTTCTATTTGGATGGACATTCGGTCGCTTCATTCGGTTCAGGTTCACCGGGTTTACCAAGCTATTCCGTCAATTGAGCCGATTTCTTCTACTTACTGCGTTTTCGCAAGCAAAAAACAAACTCTTAGTCAGGTTCAACGCAGGTGGCGAGGAGTAAAATATTCCTTATTGATGTCTTTAATACCTTCCTCATGCTGTTTAAAAAAATCGAATATAGAGCCCCATTTCGTAGGCGTAATCACTGCTTTCGAGGAGGAGATCATTTCTAGGCTAAGTGCAGGATACGTCTTCTTAAAATCGGTGACAGAATTATTGTTCAAAAGAGGTAATTGATATGATTTTGTCTGCTGTACGGTTTGATTCATTGTGTTTAATTTTGCATTGAACGCTTGTTCTTTTTGGTAATTGAGTACTGTAAAACCAAGATAGGTGATTAAACCGATACTGAACAAAACGCCACCTAGAGCGGCTATCGTGGCCAATGTTGTTAATAGGCTCGCATATGCTGTCCAGTAAACTGCTAATCCATTGATACCGCCCGATAGCACAACGCTAATACACGCAGCAAGAAAAAATTTACCGCTCATACTTTGGTTTTGCTCTTTGATGTCGTGCCAATATTTTTTTTCCGTCTCTAAACGCGTATACCATTCTTTACATAAAGCAAGTAACAAAAATATATTATTGACTCGTGGTGTGGGGTATCTCCAATTACGGAGATCAAATATTTTTGCTAGTTCATCTTCTGAAATCGACTCGGCACCTAATACGGCAGGCATGCGTTTTTTTAAACCCTCATACGCGTTTTGGTCAATAGGATCTGACAGGTAGCTGGTACCACAACAGTCGACATCTATAAACTGATTTTTATGCAGAACCAAAACCCATGGATTCGGTAATTTCAATAGGTCGTGATCTTGAGCGCGCTGCTTATCGTGAACGAAATCGGGTAATGTATTCCTATTCAAATTCGCCTCATCCGGTATATAAAGCAAATCCCGCTGTAAGTATAAAATCTTAGATAGAGATTCTCGATGTGCAGTTTGAAAATCTGGCTGTGACATAGTCATGTGGGAAAACTGGTTGACTTGCTGACTGAGATCTTGCAAAACATCCAAGAGAAACTCATGGTATATGTCGTTTGCGTGGTAGCCCAAAGAGGGATTATTTTTAGATCGGATCTCTATTATTCGTTGTTGAAACTCCAATGGTATGCGCGCAGCTTGGTTCTCAATGCTTACTTCATTTTTTCTGTTCATTGGGTGTCCAAGAGATTAAAATTGACACATTTTATTCTTTTTTTAGACTATTGTCAATTTTAGGTAAAAAACGGATGCAATTCTCCTCTATCCAAATAAAACCGCGTAGGTTAGGCCTTAGCCCAACAGTGCTCTAAATCACACACCCAAAACCCTTTACACGCACGCTGCTGCTTTAGCCCGCTCTTCCAAAATGGCTACAGAAGGTAGGGTTTTGCCTTCTAGGTATTGTAAGAATGCACCACCACCGGTGGAAATATAATCCATTTGATCCGTCAAATCATATTTATCAATGGCAGCAAGTGTGTCGCCACCCCCAGCAATACTGAAGGCTGAACTGTTGGCCACTGCAATGGCAACTGCTCGTGTGCCATACCCAAATTGGGGGAATTCAAATACACCTAGCGGACCATTCCAGATAATGGTATGAGCAGTTTCGATAATGGATAAGTAGCGAGTCACGGTTTCTGGACCTACGTCCATGATCATATCATCTGAAGCAACATGCGAGAGGGTTTTATTATACGCTGGACAGGTGTCTTGAAAACATTTTCCTACGACGACATCGGTTGGCAGAACGATCTCACAGCCCGTTGTTTTCGCGAGCTGTAAAATAGCTTTTGATTCTTCAATTAAATTAGGTTCATACAAAGAAACACCAATTTCCTTCCCGCTGGCTTTCAAAAACGTATTGGCAATGCCACCGCCTGGAATCAATACATCGACTCGAGAAATCATCTGTTTGAGCAAGGTCAATTTAGAAGAAATTTTAGCCCCACCCACTATGGCGATAATGGGTTTTTCAGGTGCGCGTAGCACGCGTTCCAAGGCTTCTAGCTCACGAAGTAATAGCGGTCCTGCAACCGCAATCGGCGCATATTGTGCCAAGCCATACGTTGATGCATGACAACGATGGGCTGTGCCAAATGCGTCCATGACGAACACATCGCATAAATTGGCCAATTGACGGGCCAAGCCCGGATCATTGGCTTTTTCACCGAGATTAAAGCGGACGTTTTCACATAAAATTAACTCACCAGGTTGTACGTTAATGTCTTGTTGTAAATAATGGGTGATAAATTTTACGGGGTAATTGAGTTGGGTCGATAAATACTTGGCAATGGGCTCTAACGATAATTTCGGATCATGCGCGCCTTCAGTCGGGCGACCCAAATGGGATAAAACAATAACGCCAGCGCCTGCATTGAGCGCTTTTTGCAATGTGGGTAATGCTGCTCTTAGGCGTTGATCACTGGTGATGATCCCGTCTTTGATGGGAACATTCAAATCCTCACGGATGAGCACACGTTTGCCTTTGAGATCAACATCCTGCATGCTGATGATACTCATGGTTACTCCTTAAAGATTCATCATATAATGAGCAGTGTCTAACATTCGATTAGAGAACCCCCATTCATTATCATACCACGCAATGATTTTGACAAGGTGACCTAACACTCGGGTTTGCGTTGCGTCGAATACTGCAGAAGCAGGATAATGATTAAAATCACATGATACCAGAGGTTCTTCATTAATGTGTAAAATATCAGATTTTGCATTCTGCATAATCTGGTTGATTTCAGTGACGGTTGTCGGTCGCTTGGGGGTAAACGTTAAATCGATGACCGATACATTTAAAGTGGGTACGCGCATTGCAAAGCCATCTAAACGTCCTTTGAGCTCGGGTAATACCAAACCCACTGCCGTTGCAGCACCTGTCTTGGTCGGAATGATGGAGTGCGCCGCTGCACGTGCGCGGTGCAAATCCGCATGGTGACCATCCAGAAGTAATTGGTCTTTCGTGTAGGAATGAATGGTATTGAGTAACCCATGTTCGATTCCAATCGCCTCGTGCAACGGTTTGACCACTGGAGCCAAGCAATTCGTCGTACAAGATGCATTGGACACGATACAATCCTCAGCGGAAAGTACGTGTTGATTCACACCATACACGATGGTGGCATCGGCATCTTTACTGGGTGCTGAGATGAGCACCTTTTTGGCCCCTGCTGTGATATGCTGCATCGCATCACTACGCTGGGTAAACCGTCCTGTACATTCAAACACCAAATCTACGCCTAATGCTTTCCAAGGTAAATCTGCTGGATTACGTGCAGCCGTAATAGTAATTGGGTGACCATCAACAACAATATTTTGCCCATCAACCTCGACTTTACTGGCAAAACGCCCATGCGTACTATCATAACGAGTCAGATGAGCGGTGCTTTGGATCCCTGATAAGTCATTGATAGCAACCACATTGAACTCTGATAGGCGTTTGGATTCAAAAATAGCACGTAATATGCAGCGACCAATGCGGCCGTATCCATTAATTGCAACGCGAATACTCATATTTTCCTCTCTAATAAGCTATTATGCTAATGCGCATGCATGGCATAAACGCAAGCCTTCAATTTTGACACGTTCGGCCGTAATCTCTAAATATGTAAACACTTCTGCACCAGGCCCACATTCCCCAAAGCGATCTAGTCCAATGACGCAGCCATCTAATCCTACAAATCGGTACCAATAAGCCGTGGCACCAGCCTCAATTGCAATGCGTTTACGAACAGAACGAGGTAGAATCAATTCTTGATAGGCGAGGTCTTGCGCTAAAAAACGTTCGGCACAAGGCATTGAAACGACACGTGTGGCGATTCCAGCTTTGCGCAATTGGATTGCGCCTTCTATGGCAAGATGGAGTTCGGATCCGGTTGCCAGCACGATTAATTCGGGAGATTCTGCACTGTCCGAAGCAATGTAGGCACCACGCCCAATTTGAGTTTGATGTTCTGGGGTACGAGTGATAGCTGGTAATGTTTGGCGGGTTAACAACAACGCACTCGGTCCAGTATGATGTTCCAGCGCTTTTTCCCAGGCTACCGCGGTTTCTAATAAATCGGCTGGACGCCAGATTTGTAAATTAGGAATCAAGCGTAGTGCAGATACGTGCTCAATCGGTTGGTGAGTGGGGCCATCTTCTCCCAGACCAATCGAATCATGACTGAACACAAAAATAACCCGCTGTTGCATCATAGCAGCCATACGTAATGCAGGCCGTGCATAATCAGAAAACACTAAAAAAGTGCCGCCATAGGGGATAAATCCACCGTGAAGCGCGATTCCAGTCATGAGGGCAGACATCCCAAATTCTCGGACCCCATAATGCAAATAATTCCCATGCCAATGGTCGGCAGAAATGGCTTGTGTCCCCGACCAATCCGTGGAGTTAGAGCCGGTGAGATCAGCCGAGCCTCCTAAGAGTTCAGCGCAATGAGTCGCGAAGTGCTCGATACAGAGCTGAGATGCTTTGCGCGTTGCCATGGCTTTTGTATTGAGTGTGCACGCTTCAAACCATTGTTGACGCCATTGTGGCCAATTATCAGGTAGATCGCCATTAATTCTTCGAAGAAACTCATGATAATCGTTAGGACGGCGTGCTTTGTATTCTTGACACTGCTCTAGCCACAATTGCTCTGCTTCTTGTCCTCGCTCGCAATGATCCCATGCGGTATAAATGTCTTGCGGAATATGGAAGGGGGGATGTGGCCAGGAAAAATGTTTGCGTAAATGCGTGATAGCATCTTTGCCGAGTGGTGCCCCGTGTGTTGACGCATCCCCTGCAGCCGGAGAGCCATGCCCTATCGTTGTTTTACACATAATGAGGCTGGGTTGCGTTGTCTCTTGTTGTGCTTGCAGGATAGCGGCAGCAATGGCAGCTTGATCATGGCCATCAATTGGGCCAATCACGTGCCAATGATAGCTTTCGAAGCGCTTGCGGGTATCGTCTTGAAACCAGGTCGCTACGGGGCCATCAATGGAAATGCCATTATCGTCGTAGAAAACAATTAATTTTCCTAATTTTAAGGTACCTGCTAAAGAACACACTTCGTGAGAGATGCCTTCCATCAAACAGCCATCACCAACAAACGTATAGGTATGGTGGTCGATCAAATCGGCTAAGTCATCATTGAATTGATGACTCAGAATTTTTTCTGCAATAGCCATGCCCACTGCATTAGCCAACCCTTGCCCGAGGGGCCCGGTGGTGGTTTCGACCCCAGGGGTATGACGGTATTCCGGATGCCCCGGTGTTTTGGCGTGCAATTGACGGAAATTTTTCAGTTCATTGATAGGTAAGGCATAGCCGCTTAAATGCAATACTGCATATAACAGCATGGAACCATGGCCATTCGACAACACAAATCTATCGCGATTGAACCAGTATGGATTTTTCGGATTATGTTTGAGAAATTGATGCCACAGCACCGTCGCAATATCGGCCATACCTAACGGCATGCCGGGATGGCCTGATTGTGCTTCTTCAACCGCATCAACGCTTAAAAAGCGAATGGCATTTGCCAATAAATTTGCTGTATTCATGCAATCATCATGGTCAATTATGAAGGCGATATTGTCACCCAATTACGCATTTTCGGCAAGGGTAGGTTGATAATTCTACTATTTTAAGCCAAAAACGTTGTTTCACTGGGTTTCAATTGTAGGGTGATATGTTAATTAGGAGCACTATATGCTGTGTTTTGGGGCTGAAAACCTGCCTTAGAATGTGTGTTGGCGACAACTATGAACTGAGTGCCCATAAAAATAAATCTTAATCATAAATATTTCCTTTTTGTCTATTTTGTGTCACAATGGTGTCATTAATTGGCTAGATTGGTTAAATTATGCACGATAATGCTATTTTAGGCTATTTAAATCTAATTTGCGGCACGAAATATCATACGCGCCACGATTTTTTTGAGACCAGACAATCGTTTGATGGCTCAGTAACGCCTTCCTTGTCGTCTAGTACCAGCATGCGTTCATTGTCTCCTGATCGTAACAATAATCAATTTGTGGCATTGCGGCTGGAGGGTTCTCCTACCCAGGTTTTACCCATTCACGACATATTATCCGAAATTGAAAAACATGCTCGAGCTCAAATGCCCGGTGAATTGCAAGCAGCAGCCGATTTTTTCGAACCGATGATCTTGGATTATTGGCAATTGACGCGTTTGCTGGATGTGTTGCGTACGAATACTAAAATCTTACAATTACCTGCGCAACATCGGGCAAACGTGGGTAAAATAAACCAACTACGTTTGCGGAAGACAAAAGCGACTTATGATGTAGAACAAGCAAATATTGAACGCGAGATTGTTAAATTGCAGGAAGACGATGCTAAGATCATGGCAGCGATCGAACATGAGCGTCAAACATTAGCGACGAATGCCATTGCCAAAGATAATATTCAAGCCGCTTTGGTTTTATCGACCCTATTGAATGTCATATTTCGCGAAGGGATGTCGGTACCCATGTTAAGTGACCGTTTGCATCTCGAAGCGCAGCAGGAAGAATACCGATTTTTATTACAAGAGTATTGCGATATTACATTTGATCTAAAGTCTTTCCCGACCATCATGGCGCAACATATGCCAGTTTCTCAGGATCCGATTGTTTCATTGGTTACCGATGCGCAGAATTTTCATGCTCAACGTAATCATCTGCGTTTGGGAGGACTTCGAACCCGACGCGAAGGTCTATTTTTGAGGGACTACTTAAAAAATGATACCTATACTGCCGGTTTTAATACGGTCGATCCTTATGCACGTACAGCACTTTCTTATTTCAATTGGATGTTTTTTATCCCCCGATTAACGTTGAATTTTAGTATTCTTTATCACCATTTGTATAATGAAAGAGACTTGCGACCTTTAGAGCGTGCTTTGCCAAAATCAACGCGGTTTCGTGCACATTGGACCCGATTTTGGTTTGAGGCGATCAATGATCTATATTGGTTTGTGAATGGGCTCCTCGTTTGTTTTGTTTTTACCGGCGGTATATTGTCGTTACCTGTTATTTATTTGAGTTTGACCGTACAAGCATTGGACCTGACGTGTATGGTGATGCGAGCGTTTATCGAATTGTATCGACTGTACCGCATGACATACGATTTACAAAATTTGGATGCCAATCTTCCGATTAAACCGGACTTATGGAAACGATATCAGTTTGAAGCATACGCGCTAGGCTATATGGTGTGTCATTTTGGGATATTGATGTTGGCGTTGTGCCTTACTTTACCTAGTATGGCTGCGGTAAGCACGATGTGGCCGGTTGTGGGTGGCGCGTGTGCTGTGATGATGACGGTGATTACGTATTATGCGCAAGATTATTTTTCTCAAACTCGACAAGGTTTCTATGAAGCCAGACCTGAGCCACTGAAGGATACAGGTATTATGGAACGAGCATATTCGCTCCGGGGTATGTTTTAGGTGAGAAAATTTGTTATGCTCTAGCTTTAAAATTAGATAGAGATGCGCCCATGCACGTTACTGATCAACTCCCTTTATTTCATTCTATTGATATCAATACGTTTACCACACGCTTAGATACGCTTTTGGCTCACCATTTACAGCAAGTTGCACAATTGACTCAGCAATCTGAGCCAACTTGGGATAGTCTAATGCGTCCTTTAGATGCGATGCATGACGAATTAGAGCGTTTTTGGTCGCCATTGTCGCATTTGCATGCGGTGGCCAATTCGCCCGCATTGCGTACCTGCTATGAAGCGTGCTTACCTAAATTATCAGCTTATGAATCTGCATTGGGGCAAAATCAAGCTTTATATGACGCAGTCAAACGCATTGATCAAGTGACATTAAGTGCCTGTCAACAGAAAATCATCAGTGATCAATTGCGCGGGTTTGTCTTATCGGGAGTTGCTTTATCTGCAAAGCACAAAAAACGTTTCGAAGCGATTTCAACACGTTTGTCGCACTTGACCAATCAATTTGAGAACCATGTTTTAGATGCTATCCAAGATTATCGTTATCATGTGACCGACGTAGCGCGCTTAAAAGGGTTACCTGCTTATGCACTGGCGAATGCGGCTGCGTTGGCAAAAGAACAAGGATTGGAAGGATGGGTACTGGGTTTGGATATGCCGAGTTTCCTAGCTGTTGCAACCTATGCAGATGATCGCGCGTTACGTGAAACCTTGTATGAAGCGTATGTGACGCGCGCATCAGATCAAGGTCCTTCTGCTGGTAAATTTGACAATACGCCCGTGATGCAGGAAATTTTAGATTTACGATTCGAAATGGCGAGACTGCTTGGATTTCCGCATTATGCGGCCTTGTCTTTGGCAACCAAAATGGCGGAATCTCCCCAACAAGTCACCTCATTTTTGCAAGATTTAATTACCAAGACCCAGATTCAAGCACGCACCGAATTTGCACAACTCCAACAATGGGCGCTTGATCATCTACAGATGGAGATTTTGGAGCCCTGGGATGTGACCTATGTATCGGAAAAAAGAAGAGAAGCAGATTTTTCGATTTCGCAAGAAGCATTACGTGCTTATTTCCCGCTACCGAAAGTATTGACGGGTATGTTCGCGATCATTGAGCAACTCTACGGGATGCGATTTACAGCAGTGACGGAGATTGATAGCTGGCATTCAGATGTGACCTGTTATCGCGTATTGGATGAGCAAGATAAAGTCCGTGGCTACATTTATATGGATTTGTTTGCCCGTCCGCAGAAACGCAGTGGTGCCTGGATGGATTCTTGCCAAAGCCGAATCAAGCATGCAGATGGACACGTCCAATTACCGATTGCAACTTTGACCTGCAATTTTGCCAAATCGGGAGAGGTTGCACGGTTGTCTCATGATGAATTAGAAACCTTATTTCATGAAATGGGCCATTGTTTGCAACATGTATTGACTCAAGTGGATTACATCAGTGCTTCTGGGATCCATGGTGTGGAATGGGATGCGGTAGAATTAC
>CAZBSX010000023.1:0-11983 GCA_964494305.1 uncultured Legionella sp.
ATTTTAATTGCACTCGATAGCTTATATTTTATAGATAAACTGGAGTGTAGCAGCTTGCGCATTGGCCGAAATGAAACCATGGCTCGTGGCAGTATCAATGATAGCTTTGGGAATAAACATTGCGTACCCATAAACGACTTGCATACTAAGATCAGGGCGTAACGCAAGATCGATGCCCCCGGAAATAGATAAGCTCGGCGCCAATGGATAGCCAATTGCATTCGTTGAAACAGGGGCAGCATTGGTTTCATACATGATCGATCCCAACCACGCGATTGTGTCATTCATGGCATACCGACTCAACACTTGGAAAGACCAAGTATCTACCCAATCTGTTGGGTAAAGTAAGTTTCCACGTGTGGTATGCAATAAATTGGTGCTTTTTTGAATGTGCCATCCCGACCAAAAGACTTTTTCTTGTAAAAACCATTGCTCCAAAAAATAATGTTGTAACCCAATATACAACACGGGTGCTTCACTGATATTTAATGAAAAATCGCGCGATGTGACGCCATTCAGTGTACTGGTCCCTGATCCATACGTATCTACAGGGGTATACAATGCTGCGACCAAATTGTGTTTTTGATTGATTTTATACAGAAAACCCGCATCAAAACTATTATTGACTGCTGAAATTTTATTCACTTCATTCCCTAAACCAGGAATAAGCGCGTCTAATTCTGCCAAATAATGATAATGTAAATTTGCGCCGATACCCAACATCAATCGATCAGTGACTTGATAACTCGCCTGTGCACCAAAGCGATAATAATATACTTTGGTAATCGTAGAATCATACGCAACAATCGAATCTTGCGGCCAATTGATGTTACCGTACGCACTCGGAACGATATTCACGCCCAATACCCATTGATCGGACACGCGAAAATCGGCCAAGAGATAAGGTAAAGAATTATTCACCTTCGATTGCGCACGCCCTGTGCCTATTTGTGTCGTACCCGTGAACTCTAAACGCGGCACAACATATAAATTCCCGACAACCGCTCTGTTTTTATTCACTAAACCCAAATCAGCCGGATTTCGAAAAAAATAATCATTTAAAAATTGATCAACATCGGCATACACGGGCGTCATGCCGAAAAGCATGATCACCCCCAAAAGCACCGTTATCCCGAGCGTAGCGAGGGATCTCCGAACACAGCATCGGGTATCATTTAGGAGGCAGCTTATTGTCATAGTTGCTCTTTTGGTTCGGGATGTTTTGCTCTTAGTTCACACGATAAACTGCCATCCGTCAAACGAATGATGACTTGCGCACCAAGGTCAACATTATCCACCGAATAGATTAATTTTTGGTCACACGTCACAACGGCATAACCTCGCGCCAATGTCGCTAAAGGACTCACTGTATTCAAGCGTCCGCTCAGACCTTGCAGTGCTTGTCCTTGCGTTTGCATGATTTGGCTCATCCTATGTCGCAGTTGGTATTCACGATGATCTAAGGTCTGCCAGTACGTCGCAATCATATGGCGCGGAGAAATCAAACGTTGCCATTGATGCTGACAGCGTAGGGTTTGTTGTTGCAACATCCGGCGCACGGCATAAAGCATGCGGCCTTCGAGTGCACGAATGCTAGCAAATAATTCGTCTTGGATAGGTGCTACCATTTCAGCAGCTGCAGTTGGGGTCGGCGCACGTAAATCGGCGACCAAATCGGCAATAGTCACATCAATTTCATGACCAATGCCGGTCACGATTGGAATCCGACTCCCGGCAATCGCATGCGCCAGTGCTTCGTCATTAAATGCCCATAAGTCTTCTAAACTCCCACCACCGCGCGCCAAAATCAGAACCTCACAACCCTGATCCTGATTGGCTTGTGCGATGGCAGCGATCAATTGAGGTGCTGCCAATTTTCCTTGTACATCACTGGGATAAATCCGCACCGCAGCCAATGGATAACGCCGTGATAACGTCGTCAAGATATCTCGAATTGCAGCACCGCTGGGTGACGTAATCACACCAATGCGCTGTGGGAATCTCGGTAAAGATTGTTTACGTGCGGCATCAAATAAGCCTGCCGCAAATAATTTTTGTTTTAATTGTTCAAATTGCTGATGTAAATCGCCTAAGCCCGCTTCGCTTAACGTTTCTACAATTAACTGATAATCACCACGCGCTTCATACAAACTCAAGCGACCTTGTGCGATGACTTGTTGGCCGTTCTCCATCCCATGGTGCGCACGCAAGTGTTTTTGACGAAAAAAAACACAACGCACCTGCGCATGCTGATCTTTCAAGGTAAAATACCAATGTCCAGAACTGGGTTTGGTTAAATTGGAGATTTCCCCTTGCACCAAAACGTCACCAATCCCTTGTTCCAACCACGTTTTGACATAGCGATTGAGCTCTGAGATAGAGTAAATTTCTGTTTTCAAATCAACCGACAACGGAGTACCCCGCATCGACAAATAAAGTATGCCCGCGAATCATATCCGCTTCCGGCAAGCATAATAAGTATACTGCATTCGCGACATCGTCGGGTGACAACGGTCGGTCAGCTAAGGCATGCGCCTGATATTCTGCCAACAGCTGTTCACGATTGGGGAAATATTTTAATGCATCCGTATCCACCACACCCGCAGACACCGTGTTGACCGTGATCCCCTGGGGTGCCAGTTCAATGCTTAATGAACGCACTAATGCTTCTAATGCCGCTTTGGACGCACCAATAAATGCATAATTTGGAATTGCACGTTGCGCACCCAAGCTCGACAACGCAATGACTCGGCCACCGGATTGCAACAAAGATTGCGCTGCAGACACCAAATGATTCAAGGCCAAGGCATTGGTTTCCATACACCAACGCCAATGCTTGGTTGACATCTTTAACGCAGGCTTTAATACGCCTGATGCTGCATTAGAAATTAAAATATCCAAACGATCAAAATGCTGGCCAAATTGCACCAATAATTCTTTGACTGATCCTTCATCTGCAACATTTGCTTTCAGTGCAATCGCTCGGCGACCCATGGCTTGAATGTCTTTGACGACAGCGTCTGCTTCTTCAGCACTTGAATAATAGACCACAGCCACATCTGCGCCTGCACGCGCCAATTTTAAAGCTACCGCTTTGCCAATACCGCGTGCGCCCCCAGTAATCAAAGCGACTTTTGACGCTAATACTTGCATAATTTACATCTCATTTATCAAGAACAATGCAAGAATCTACAACATTTGTGGCAGGATTGAAACCTAGCGAATAAAAAAAATAGATCGGTGTAGGTTGGGCCTTGGCCCAACGTAGTACTCATCTGTTGGGCCAAGGCCCAACCTACACATTTTTACGTAGCGTTGTTCTTAAATAAGCAATGCCAATGGTCGCTTGATACGTGTCAGGAAAATTATCGGAAACAAATTGTCGAGCGCCAAACAACCATTTGATATTTTTGTTCATGCTGCCGTGAAGTTGCAAAAACACACAATATGCATTAAAAGATTTCATTTTAATATAAACATGAGCAAAAAAAAACTATCTCTATGCTTAACTGAGTTCGATTCTTGAATTGTAGCGTATATTTACATAGAATCCGTGCGAGTTAAACTGCTAATGTGGACGCATGAAACAATCCTGGGTGGGCACCACAGTCCAGATCGCTGCAATTTTTGCATTTCGAATGCTGGGCCTCTTCATGCTCATTCCAGTTTTTACGCTCTATGCCAAACAACTCCAAGGTGCAACACCCATCTTAATCGGCGTTGCATTGGGTGCTTACGGCTTGACACAAGGCATATTACAACTACCGTTTGGCATCTTATCTGACCGATATGGCCGCAAACCTCTAATCAGCATAGGATTGGTCTTATTCGCACTAGGTAGTATTGTGGGTGCTTGCACGCATACGATGTCTGGCATGATTCTTGCCCGAATTCTACAAGGCGCTGGAGCAATTGGTTCAGTGCTCATTGCTTTATTGGCCGATCTCACCACCGAGCAACATCGAACTCGATCGATGGCGTTGATCGGAGCGACGATTGGGGTGTCATTTAGTATCGCATTCATTGTCAGTCCTAGTCTCGCCACACATTTGGGGTTAGCAGGAATTTTTTATCTTACTACCGGGCTCGCACTACTTGGACTCATGATCGTCTATACTCTGCCAAACCCTGGGCAAAGTCACCAGGATACCATTCGTACTGAACACTTAAAACAAGCCTTCCTCAATCCTGACTTACTCCGACTCGACGCAGGGATTTTTTTCCAACACTTTATTTTGGTCGCTAGTTTTTATGCGTTACCTATCTTATTGCAAACTCAGCTCCAAACTGGGCAACTCGCACAATCCTGGCATTTTTATTTACCCGTCATCGCGTGTGCGTTCCTCGTCATGGTCCCTATCATGATGATTGTCGAAAAACGACAGCATGTGAAGGCCGCATTCATCGGCGCCATTACCATCATTATTATGACCCAATGTGCCGTACTCATGGTATTCAATTCCTTGTTTGGACTAGGTTGTATTCTCTTTATTTATTTTGTGGCATTTAATTTTTTGGAGGCAAACTTACCGTCATTGATCTCGAAGCAAGCCAATCCAAAAACCAAAGGCTGCGCGCTAGGTATTTACTCGAGTAGTCAATTCTTAGGCATTTTTGTAGGTGGTACGTTGGCGGGATTCGTGTATCAACATGCAGGCGCACCAGGCGTTTTCATCATGAACACCGCTGTGGCCCTGTTGTGGTTATCGTTAAGCCACCGCATTCGCATTCCTGTTCGGTAGGTGTCGTAATCGTTCAGAGGGAATGTTCAAATCTTAGTGAGCACTTACTGCGTATCAGACCTGGCATTCATGTGCCCAGATCCGAAGCATCGCATTACCGCGCGGCTGCAGATGATACGATACATTGCGGATTTCAATCCCATAATTTTTTTGCTGTAAGGCCAAGATCACAGGCCCTAATAAGTCAGAAGGCACGCCATCTGCATCCACCAATGGGAAAATTCGCACTTCCTTGGCAGCGCGAGCTAATTCAGCAATCATATCCACATGGTAAGCAACGGTTTGCGGCGCAATCGCTGAAAAAAAGTGATGCGCACTCAATGCATAATCAAAGAAAAAATCCGCAAATGGCAATGTAGGTTGCTCCGCGAAGAGATATCGACCCTCCGCATGACCCAAATCATAATCTTGCAAAAACTCACTCATTCCTTGCCGGCGATACGCCACAAGTTTGTCCAAACTGCCGGCATACCGGCTGAGATCAAATTCTTCTTTGCGCTGGGTAATTTGCGCTAATCGCGCTGCAAAACTCGTTTCAATTTCTTGTTGTAATCTCGTTCTATCCAGATGAAACCAAGCATCATAACTGACCAGATGCGCAGCCGTACGTCGCAACTCGGCTTGAAACGCACTTGCCCCACTCTGAAACTCTAAAAATCGCATACTTAAAGACGCTTCAGGTAAATCAAACATATCCCGATATTCGTCCAAATGATGACCCCATAACACCAAACGTTTCATCCTTTGTTCATCCTTAATTATGTGTGTGCTTCAGTCCAATATCCTACGTCCTGCGGCTTGTCCGCAGGATCCAGGAATTTGGCACAATCTCTGGATTCCGCGCATAAAGCGCGGAACGTAGGTGATGGTGCAGTTGCCTTAGGGCGCGATCTCATCTTCCCAAATCCTGTCAGGAAGTATAGTATAAATCAAGGTTAGCAAAAAAGAGAAAATCATGAATTTGGGTGATATTGTCATCGTTGCAGCGAAAAGAACACCGATCGGCGCATTTCTTGGCGCACTGTCGGCGTTGCCTGCACCGAAATTAGGAAGTATTGCGCACAGCGGTGCGCTTGCTGCCGCTGAATTGTCTCCGAACGATATTGACGAAGTCATTACAGGATGTGTCTTACAAGCCGGAATAGGCCAAGCCCCCGCCCGACAAGCCGCCATTCTTGCTCAGATTCCTTACGCAACAGGCGCAACCACCATCAATAAGATGTGTGGCTCAGGGATGAAAGCCGTCATGCTGGGTCATGATCTGATCCGCTCAGGTGGCGCCAAAATTGTCTTAGCCTCTGGCATGGAAAACATGAGCTTGGCACCCTATTTACTCAGTAAAGCGCGCACCGGTTATCGCTTAGGTCATGGCGAATTAAAAGATCATATGTTTCTCGATGGTTTGGAAGATGCCTATGATCACGGCAAATTGATGGGATGCTTTGCGGATGACACAGCTAAAGAATATCAATTTGATCGCACACAACAAGATGCGTTTGCGATTGAATCCATGCGCCGTGCCCTACAAGCCCAAGCGTCCGGAGCATTCACAGCAGAAATTGTCCCCATCACTATCTCCTCACGCACAGGAGAGATCATCATAACTCAAGATGAAAACCCTGATTCCCAAAAAATGGCCAAAGTACCACAACTCAAACCCGCATTTGGCCCAGAAGGAAGCATTACAGCTGCCAGTTCCAGCGCCATTGCGGACGGTGCAGCGAGTTTGATTTTAATGAGTTCCGAGGATGCTAAGCAACGTGGGCTACGGCCTTTGGCAAAAATCGTGGCACAGAGCACGCACTCTCAAGAACCCAAAGCCTTTACCACTGCACCTATTCTCGCGATTAAAACAGTCCTGGAACGGGCGAAATGGTCGAGTTCAGAGGTCGACTTGTATGAGATCAATGAAGCATTTGCAGTAGTCACTATGGCCGCCATCAAAGCATTAGATCTCGACCCACACCGTGTGAATATCCATGGCGGTGCGTGCGCGCTCGGCCACCCGATAGGTGCATCTGGCGCCAGAATTTTGGTCACACTTATCCATGCATTGCAGTCACAACAAAAAACCAAAGGGGTCGCAGCACTGTGTATCGGTGGCGGAGAAGCAACGGCAATGGCGATTGAATTGATATGAATAGGTCGGACCTAATGAGGTCCGTTCGTGCTGAGGAGGCGTTTACGCCGTCTCGAAGCATAAGTGCCAAGGCTCAGCCCGAACGGACTTGTATTTATACGTGCACTCGTTGGGCCAAGGCCCAACCTACTAAGTAAATCGAGGAAATAAATGAAATCCAATAAAGCTTACTGCTTCTACGGTGCTTATGGTCTGATCACAGCTTGCGCCATTTTTTTTGCGTCATATACACGTGAATTGGCTCGTTTGATTGTGCAGATTAATCTCTATCTTAATCAAGGCTTGGATCTCGTCTTCAGCGCCTCTGCACTCGGAGTGAATTTAAGACAAATCGCTGCATTAGCGCTGACCCCTATCCTGATAGTTGCGCTTCCTACGGGTTTATACTACCTTATCAAACGTAAGATGCCGCCTTATTTGGTTCAAATCGTTTGGGTATTCTGGATCATTGCTGCATTATCGCGTTTATTAAGCCAATAAGGATATTTTATGGCCATCTTAGCCAATACCCTACATCCTCAATCGAAAGAATTTAAAACCAATGCCGCCGCCATGCAGGTATTAGTCACTCGCCTCCAAACTACGATCGCAGAAATCGCGCAAGGCGGTAGCGAACAAGCGCGCGAACGTCATCGCCAACATGGAAAACTTCTCCCACGCGAACGTTTGGCGCAATTGATTGACCCTGGTAGCCCCTTTTTAGAATTATCGCAATTAGCCGCGTATCAAGTCTATGCTGATCCATTACCCGCAGCAGGCATCATTGCTGGCTTAGGGAAAATCGCGGGGCAAGAATGCGTGATTGCGATCAATGACGCTACCGTCAAAGGCGGCACGTATTATCCACTCACCGTGAAAAAACATTTGCGCGCACAAGAAATCGCGCTAGAAAATCATTTACCCTGTATCTATGTTGTCGACTCTGGTGGTGCTTATTTACCGATGCAAGATCAAGTATTCCCCGATCGCGATCATTTTGGGCGAGCGTTCTATAACCAAGCTCGATTATCCGCGCAAAATATTCCACAAATTGCTATCGTCATGGGCTCATGTACCGCAGGTGGCGCGTACGTCCCGGCTATGGCAGATGTTGCGATCATGGTCGGCAAACAATCCACCATTTTTCTGGGTGGTCCACCTTTGGTCAAAGCCGCTACAGGCGAAGTCATTTCTGCCGAAGAATTAGGCGGAGCAGAAGTGCATTGCCGTCAATCCGGAGTAGCAGATTATTATGCAGACAATGACGCACATGCACTCACCTTGGCTCGTGATGCGGTCAAAGCCTTAAACCGTACTAAGCCCAATCCACTTCGACGTCTTACAAGTCGCGAACCCTTATACGATCCACAAGAATTATACGGCATTATTCCAGCGGATCCGCGCCAACCTTTTGACTGCCGCGATGTAATTGCACGGATCGTCGATGGCTCTGAGTTTGATGAATTTAAAGCCCTCTATGGCACCACCTTGGTGTGTGGGTTTGCCCACTTGTATGGCTATCCCATAGGGATTGTTGCCAATAATGGGATCTTGTTTGGTGAATCAGCACTGAAAGGCGCGCATTTCATTCAACTCTGCTCACAACGTGGAATTCCTTTGGTATTTTTACAAAACATCACTGGCTTTATGGTCGGCAGTAAATATGAAGCCGCGGGCATCGCCAAACATGGTGCAAAAATGGTGACTGCCGTAGCGTGTGCCTCTGTCCCCAAATTTACCGTTATTATCGGGGGGAGTTTCGGTGCTGGCAATTATGCAATGTGTGGACGCGCTTATAGTCCCCGATTATTATGGTCCTGGCCCAATGCTCGCATCTCAGTCATGGGAGGAGAACAAGCAGCGTCCGTGTTGGCCGAAATCCATCGCGAAAAATATCTCAAACAAAATAAGCCCTGGCCAGCGGAAGAAGAAGCCGCATTCAAAGCACAATTGCGAGAGCAATATGACGTACAAGGCGATCCGTATTATGCAAGTGCACGCTTATGGGATGATGGCGTCATTGCTCCTGAAGATACACGTAAAATCTTAGGTTTGAGTTTATCGGCCAGTTTGAATGCGCCCATTGTACCTACCCAATTTGGTATTTTTAGGATGTAATCATGAGCATATTATTGACGGAACAAATCGGACACGTTTACACCCTAACCTTCAATCGCGTCGAAAAACACAATGCGTTTGATGATGAACTGTTAGCTCAGTTGGATCAAGCCTTAGAGCAGGCAACACACCAAACAGACATTCATGTGATTGTCATCAAAGCCAATGGTCGGCATTTTTCTGCTGGCGCAGACTTAGCTTGGATGCAACGAATGGTGACGATGACTGAAGCCGAAAATCAGGATGATGCATTAAAATTTGCCCAGACCTTACATAAACTCTATCAGTGTCCCAAACCGACAATGGCGCTGGTGCAGGGTGCAACGTATGGTGGTGGGATTGGTTTGATTGCAGCCTGTGATCTGGTATTTGCAAGCGAGCAAGCCAAATTTTGTTTTTCTGAAGTTTCTTTGGGACTGATCCCTGCCGTCATCAGTCCATATGTGATTCAAGCGATTGGTGCACGAATGGCCAATGCTTTATTTCTGAGTGCTGAAGTTTTTCATGCACCACGTGCGCAAAACATGCACTTGGTGCATACCCTGGTGCCCGAAACAGACTTGGTATCTGTTGGCTTGAAGCAGGCTGAAACATTGAGTCAATATCCGCAGCACGCGCTGCAACAAGCCAAAGCATTAGTCCGAGGTATCCATGGTCACCCCATAGATAAGACCTTAATCAACCGAACCTCAGAATGGATTGCACAAATCCGCGTATCCCCCGAGGCTCAAAATGCATTACACTTATTTTTAAATCGTTCGACAGGATAAGTATGTTTCGAAAACTACTCATTGCGAACCGCGGGGAAATTGCCTGTCGGATCATCCGGACTGCACGCGCTATGGGCATCACGACCGTCGCGGTGTATTCAGCTGCAGATCAACACAGCTTGTACGTAACACAAGCCGACGAAGCCTATTATTTAGGACCAGCGCCCGCTGTAGAGAGTTACCTCAAGATTGCGGCCATCTTAAAGATTGCGCAGGATTGTGGCGCAGAAGCGATTCATCCTGGCTATGGGTTTTTATCTGAAAACCCCGATTTTGCCAAAGCATGCGCTACAGCGAATATTGTTTTTATTGGCCCTTCAATCCAAGCCCTGGAGATTATGGGATCCAAACAACTGGCCAAACAATATTTAGCGCAGACTGAAGTCCCCTTGATCCCTGGATATCACGATCAGGATCAATCTGACCAACGCTTATTGACCGAGGCCCAAAACATTGGGTTCCCAGTCCTCATCAAAGCAGCCAATGGTGGTGGTGGCAAAGGAATGCGTGCGGTCTCTTCAACCCAAGAATTTCTCACCGAACTCGCAGCAGCCCGCCGGGAATCATTGGCCAGTTTTGCCGACGATACGGTCATTTTGGAAAAACTCATCCAAAATCCTCGACATATCGAAATTCAAATTATGGCTGATAATTTTGGTAACGTTGTTCATTTGTTTGAACGCGATTGTTCAATTCAACGGCGCCACCAAAAAGTCATCGAAGAGGCCCCTGCCGCACAAGTCAGTGCAAGCCTACGTCAAGCCATGACCGATGCCGCAATTACAGTTGCCAAAACCATCGACTACCGTGGCGCAGGCACGATTGAATGCTTGGTGGATAACAATCAGCATTTTTACTTTATGGAAATGAATACGCGCTTGCAAGTAGAACATCCCGTGACGGAAATGATCACGGGTTTGGATTTGGTGGCCTGGCAAATTAACATCGCCGCCAATTATCCTCTCCCCTGTGCACAAGCTGACATCCACGTGCATGGACACGCTATCGAAGGCCGAGTCTATGCCGAAGATCCAAGTCACGAATTCCTACCCTCGATCGGTCAAATTCGTTTCTTAAGAACACCGCAAGATCCTCATGTGCGCATTGACACTGGTATTAATGAGCATTCAAGTATCTCCAAATATTACGACCCCATGATTGCTAAAATTATTGCTTGGGGCGAAACCCGCACCATCGCGATCCAACGACTGATTTCTGCTTTAGAACACTACCATCTCGGTGGTGTAAAAACCAATCGTAGTTTCCTACTCGGAATTTTACAGCATCCCCTATTTACGGCGAATACGTATACGACCCATTTTTTAAGCGAAACCATGATTACCGCACCACAACCTGATTTACATTGGGGATTAGCCTTGGCGGCTGCCATTGATTATGCCGCACTCCAACACGCATTGGATCCGGTCGATCTCGCCTGTTTTGGTTGGCAAATGCATTTACCAAGCACTTGGTTATGGCGCTATCGTCATCAAGAGCAAAAATTTTCGGTTCAAATTACCCCCATTACAGTACACCGTTGCCGTATCACGTATCTTGATTCAGCAATCGCGCCGCTTGAAGTCACCATAGCATGTACTGAAGATACCATCAGTTTGGACGATGGCCATACCATCCGACAGCATTATTTTGATCGCAATGGCACGACACTGACACTCTATTTGCCCGAAGGGTTGCTGGAGTTTCATCCAAGCACGCATGAGCATGATCACACCGGACCGGGTCACCAAGCCCAATTGAGCGCTCCAATGCCCAGCACGGTAATCGCTATTTTGAAACAAGTCGGCGACCAAGTGGTACCCGGTGAAGCTTTAATGATTTTGGAAGCCATGAAAATGGAGCATACCATTCGCGCACCGACTGCCGGTAAAATACAAGATATTTTTTATGCTGTGGGCGCGCAAGTCCATGAAGGAGCCATGTTGGCTGCTTTGGAGTCATTATGACCCAGTCAGAGGTGGTGCTCTTAGAAGTAGGACCGCGCGATGGGCTGCAAAACGAAGGCAATTTTGTGCCCACCAAACATAAAATCGACTTTATTAATCTCTTAAGTAACACGGGTCTTCAACACATTGAAGTCACCAGTTTCGTTTCTCCCAAAGCCATTCAACAATTAGCCGACCATGACCTCGTCTTTCGTTCCATTCAAAAACCTGCTCACATTCATTTTTCCGCACTGATTCCGAATGAACATGGCATGCAACAGGCCATTCAGG
>CAZBSX010000024.1:0-11964 GCA_964494305.1 uncultured Legionella sp.
TGTCACAGTGCGCACCAACCCAATTTGCAGACCCAACAGGCGTTATTAGCGTTGAGCCAACCTAAGAGACAAGCCTATGATACAACTGTTATGGATATAGACACGAATGAACGTGAGCGTTTGTTAGTGGCGCGTTGGGAAAAAGAGAATTTATATACTACCGCTATTCAACGTCCTGGACATACAAAATTTGTTACATATGATGGCCCTCCTTTTGCAACAGGTCTGCCTCATTATGGCCATGTGTTAGCAATGAGTATTAAAGGCGCTATTTCGGCGCATAAAGCATTATCTGGCTTTGATGTTGAAACTCGTTTTGGTTGGGATTGTCATGGTGTGCCTGTAGAAATGATTGTGCAAAAAAAACTAGGTTTGGATAATCATAATACGATCATGCAAATGGGAATTGAACGATTCAATCAAGAGTGTCGACAGCAAATTTTTAAATGCGTGGATGCTTGGGAGCATGACACCAAAAGACTAGGGCGTTTTATTGATATGGGTTTGGGTAATGATTACCGTACCATGGATGCAACGTATATGTCCTCGGTTTGGGGGGTGTTTGGGAAGTTACACAAAAAATATTTGATCTATAAAGGCTTTAAAGTTGTGCCTTATTCACCTACTTTAGGGACGGTTCTTTCTGATTTTGAAGCGGGGTTAGAATATAAAAAGATCGTTAGTCCGTCTATTACGTTGACTTTTCCCTTACAAGATGAACAGCATACGCAGTTTTTAGTCTGGACAACAACACCTTGGTCCGTTCCTGCCAATGTGGCAATTGCAGTCAATCCCCAATTTGAGTATGTCAAAGTTCACGTGGATGCCAATCAGTATGTCTTACTTAAGAGTCGCTGGAAGGACTATTTTAAAAATCCAGAGAAGCTCCGGGTTGAAGACATTAATATTCGAGATTATTTGAATCGAAAATATCAGCCTGTTTTTGATGGGTTACCCCAAACATTAGACAACGAAACAGTTGAACGTTGTTATCGCATAGTCGAAAGCGATCATATTACTGAAGAGAGCGGTACTGGGTGTGTACATATTTGCCCAGCGTATGGCGTGGATGATCATAAAGTAGGTGAGCGTTACGGTTTGCCGGTGATTGACTTTATTGATGCTAATGGTTTGTTTAAAGAAGTCATCTTGCGAGGCGGGCAGTTGTTAGGCGTGACAGGGCTGTATTTTAAATATTACAGAAATCCTGATGAGCCTAATCTACACAGCACGGACAGCCAGGATGTTGCTGACATGGTTTTGATTCGGCAAATCAAAGCAATGCATCGCTTGTTTAAGAATGACACGATTCATCATGAATACCCCTTATGCTGGCGTACTCATTTGCCACTGATGTACCGTGCCGTGGAAAGTTGGTTTGTAAAGGTCACCTCGTTTAAAGAGGAGCTCATTCATAATAACTCAGAGGTCAAATGGTTCCCGGAAGCAATTGGAACAACGCGTTTTTCCAATTGGCTGAAGAGCGCGCATGACTGGGCTATTTCAAGAACTCGGTATTGGGGTTGCCCTATTCCAGTATGGGTCGCTGTCAATGACCCCTCGGATATCATTGTTATAGATTCTAAGCAAATGCTTGAAGAGCTCACCGGGCAAAGCTTTGAAGATTTACATCGAGAGTATATTGATGATGTAGAAATTCTGAAGGATGGCAAACGGTATCGACGAATTTCTGAAGTATTAGATTGTTGGTTTGAATCAGGCTCAATGCCTTATGCTCAGTATGGGTTAACATTTAAAGGGGATGAGGAGTTATTTGTTCAAAATCAATTTCCAGCAGAATTTATCGCAGAGGGATTAGATCAGACTCGAGGTTGGTTTTATGCGTTAAGTGTTATTGGCACCGCTTTGTTTGGCAAGATTCCATTTCGCAACGTCATAGTTAATGGCATTTTACTCGGTAACAATGGCAAAAAAATGAGTAAGTCCGAAGGGAATTATCCGCCTATAGATGAAACATTCACACGGTTTGGTGCTGATGTCATGCGCTTGTCTTTACTTGGCTCACCGGCGGTCAGAGCAGATAGTGTTTCGATCAAAGATGAATTGTTTAGAGAAACCAACAAAAATTTCATTATTCCACTGATGAATATTTATAAGTTTTTTGTTCAAGCTGCGAATACCAACGGGGTGCTCCTAGAGCAACCCATCGATATCCGTAATATTCTGAGTGGACAGTTCGGCGTGTTGAATCCATTAGATGCATGGTTAGTGTATCGGGTAGAGCAGTATAAGCAAAAAATGACGATGTCTTTAGATGCTTATGATCTGACCAAAGGCGCACAGCAGTTAAAGAAGTTTATTTTAGATATGACGGATTGGTATATTCGAGTTAGCCGTACACGAGTCGAGCGAACCAACCCTATAGTGTTACATCTATTGCATTATGCACTCGATGTATTAGCCTCTCATGCAGCACCATACACGCCCTTTATCGCTGAATCTATCCATCTTGGATTATATCCTGATCATGCTTCTATCCATTTACAGTCATACCCTGATAAATTCGATGTTCAATCGTTGGAAAGTGATTATCGAACCATTGAGAACCTCCGTCAGGTATATACCATGGTATTGGCATTACGCGAGGAACATCGATTGCGCCTACGCCAGCCCATAGAAAGCATTTATCTAGACATGACATTATCGACGGCGCTGCAACCCTATGAGCGTATGCTGAAAGAGCTGTGTAATTGTAAAACTATTCATTGGGAGGATACGAAATCAAGTACGTTATTTGATAAAAAAATAAGATTGGCTTCTGATTTGGGGGCTCGTTTAAAACGTGAATTTAAACCCGTAAAAGATGCATTTTCCAAACACGCTTACCGTGTTGAAGAAGAGGGTGAAAAAATCGTATTTGAAACTGGGCATACCCTATCTTTACGCGACAAAGACTTTTTTTATGTGGTTGAAACCACCCATCCCGATTTTGCTTACAAAGCTAAAGGTGAAATGTGGGTATTAATCAATACGCAATTAACGCTTGATTTGACTCAAGAAGGCTTGGTTCGTGATGCGCTACGTGAGCTTGTGAAACTGCGTATTCAGCATGGCTACCAAACGGATGAGATCATGCTCTTATATATTTCCGAGACCTATAAATCTGAACTGCCTCAATTGGAGTCAAGCTTACCAGCTAACAAGTATCGCCTAATTTGGATGCAACCTGAAGAACTACGCAACCCGTCGCTTGCTTATACTGATGCCGTACAGCATGTTCTCAAAATCGGCGAGCGCGGAAGTGAAACGCTTTGCTTAGCGCATGCAAAATTTGATAGTGCCACTCAAGAGTTTATAGAAGGCAATGAATATTCTTTGCATCGATTTTTCAAAGTTAAACCCGCTACATCAATCTGTCAATTAGGAGCCGAAAATGGTTTGGAATACAACTAAATCTCAATATGAAACGAAAGAAGGGGGGCATCCTCCTATTTCAGCTTTTCAAGTCGTGAAATATCATGTTTTTCCTCAGGCTGCCGCGGGTGTTTTAGACCGAATGCTTTTCCATCCGTGGGAGACTGTGAATACTTTGAAGCAGGATTCTACGCTGGGGTATAGGCAATTGGTCAAGTCCTATTGGCAAAAGCATGGATTGAAAGGCTTTTATCAGGGATATTTACCGAATGTTGCAGCAGCAGTCCCGATTCGAGTTTCAATTTTTGGAACTTACTCCTTTGTGACAGAGCAGGGACGGTACACCTCATATTCTCCTTTTAGTATCAGTTTATTTGCGGGTGCATTAACTGGGTTTTTTGAGAGTACGATACTTTGCCCTGCTGATGCATACCGAGTTAGAAAGACGTTACCTGACACGGCAAAATTACCATTTTATCCTCGCTATTTATTTAAAGGGTATAGCTCGCTATTATTAAGAACTTCTATCGAGAACACCATTTGTTTGTTAGGGGCTGACTTTTTAATTAAAATAATTGCTGATGATAATGAACGGGTTGCTCCGTTGTCTCGATTTTTTTGCGCGCTGATTTCAGGAGCAGCGTCGCAATATGCCTCTGTTCCGTTTGATAATATTAAAACACGACGGATGAAATTAGTTGATCAAACTTATCCCGAGGTAGTATCGTCGTTGTATAAAGAAGGTGGCTTTGGCACTTTTTTTCGTTCAGCACATGCTAAAGCAGGACGAGCGGGTGTCTGTAATGCAATGATGATTGGGACGAGTAAACTCATTGTTGATCATATGGAGGGTCCCAAGCTTTAATTCATGTGACGTCGTAGCGGCGAGTGATTAAAATAAGGGAAGAAATGCCAATAATAAAATTAATACTTTCGATGGTGATTTGGGGCACATTAGGGTTTTTTGTATTAAAAACTGATTTAGGCGCGATTGAAATTGCCTTTTTTCGTTGTGTGCTGGGTGCCTTGGTTTTATTGCCTTATTGTGGGCATAAACGGCTATTTGAGTATCGTCTCACATTTACGAACACATGGCCTATTTTATTAGGCGGCATATTTGTGGTATTCAATTGGGTACTCTTATTTCTATCTTTTCGCTACGCATCGATTACTTTAGGAAACGTGTCCTACTATGTCCAACCTATTTTTTTATTAATATTAGGTTACGCTTTTTTTCGTGAACAGATTGAGTTAGGGAAATGGTTTTTTATTGGATTGTCTATTATTGGTGTTTATTTAACGATCGATCTCTCATATAAAGATATGGAAGTTAACCATATGCAATGGCTTGGGGTTGGGTGTGCCTTAGCTGCTGGGTTTCTGTATAGTCTTGCAACACTGATTGTAAAGAAACAACGTTCGTTACCTACACCACTCATAACTCTGATTCAATTTATTGGCGGAGGCTTGGTTTTACTGCCTTTTGTTGGGTGGCATACGATCCACTTCGACACGATAACAGGGTGCAACTTACTTATCATTGGATTAGTGCACACAGTTTTGGCATTTGTTTTCTATTATGAATCGGTGCCTTTGTTGTCTACAGATATTATTGCGATTGTCAGTTACATCGATCCAATTGTCGCTATTTTGAGTGATGTTGTATTTTTTAATCGTCACTTATCTAAAGTACAAATTGTAGGTATCTTGCTGACGCTGATCGGAGGCTATTACGTGATTCAATATAAGAACATGACTGAGCGCTTTCGATTGCGGAAATTAAATGTACCTATTTAAAACCTTCTTTAAATGGGTTAAACACAATATGTTGATCTATGGGTTCACCTTCAATCTTTTTTAATTTTCGGACGAAAATAGAGCCTATGGTTGCCACAATGGCCCCCAGTCCAATTTGCCAAATATATAATTCAAGCATGAGTTTCCATAAACTCGCCATAGGAATCACACCAGCAAAAAGGAGTAAACAGCCAATCACCATTTGGATTGCTTCACCGATTGCGGAAGAGGTGATGCTGCGTATAGCAAAAAAACGACCTTTAATCATAATTTTTAATTTTGAAATCATGTAAGCATTAAGATAAGAACCTATTAATACGGCAAATAGCCCACCAATGCTGGAACGCATCAAGCGACCGAATACATAATTATAATCAGGTTGATGTGCCCAGTCTGCAGGAATAGGCAATAGGTTTAGTAAAGACACGATTGCTGCAAAAATGATAGAACAAATAGTTACCAAATAAACGAAGGTTCTGGCCATTTTAAATCCATATACTTCTGCAATCATATCTCCGGTGAAATAGTAGAGAGGCATTAAAAAAACACCGGCAGTTAACGAAGAGAAATTGCCTACTTGGACCATCCGATACATCAGGACTTGGTCAGCCAGCATAAAAGACAAGTACATGTACGCAATAAAAAAGAGATATGTGCTGAGTTTTTTTTGACTGTTTGTTTGCATAGTATACTCAGGATTGCAACATAAATTGAGAGCAGCAGTATAATCAAGAAATCACAATGCTGTCTATAGAACAAGGCTCATTTAGAAGGTCGAGTTTTAGTTCTTAGTGTGGAATTATGTATAATTTCAGTTTTTACTGGGCATTTTCTATCATATCTGAGACTTTTTTGTCATGTAAAATAGGTGAATTTCTAGTTTATTGGTCACATTTCTGGAGTGAGAACTGAGAGACCATCGTACATTAGGGTGGAATGCACCCCTCAATACCGTTGTGGAAATATGTGATATCATCAGTCAATTTTTTCCGCACTGGGTTGTCTATGTCGGTTCGTACAGAATCACCTTCGCCTAATCAATTTTCCTGCCAAATTGTGCAGCGACATGCGCATACTGCTGCACGTGTCATGCAGGTGCAGACGCCGCATGGCGTGTTTACGACGCCGACGTTTATGCCGGTCGGTACTCGTGCTGGCGTAAATAATATGACACCCGAAGAATTACAAGCCAGCGGAAGTCAAATTATTTTAGGCGGTAATACGTATCATATGTTGTGCGCACCTGGGATGGACGTGATTGAACGTGCGGGTGGTATGCATCGGTTTATGGGATGGCACGGTCCCATGTTAACAGATAGCGGTGGTTTTCAAGTTTTTTCTCTCTCTAAACAAATCTGTACGATTGACGAAGACGGCGCGCATTTTACTTTACCAGAACAACAACGTTTGATTCATATGACACCGACGATGTCATTGGCCACTCAAAAAATCATTGGCGCAGATATTATCATGGCTTTTGACCAATGCACCCCAGATGCGGCACCTTATGCTGAAGCGCAAAACATTATGGAACGCACTCATCGTTGGTTATTAGAATCTATTGCGTATCATCAAACCAATCCGACGTCGCGCTATGGGGCGCAACAAGCACTCTTTGGGATTATTCAGGGTGGCGTTTACCCTGATTTGCGGTTACAAAGTGCAGAATTCGTTGCAGCACAGGCAGTCGATGGCTTAGCGATTGGTGGTGAGACAGTTGGTTTTGATATGCCAGCGACGGTCGAGGTTGTGCAATGGGTGCGTGAGGCCTTACCCGAAACCAAAATCCGTTATACGATGGGTGTCGGGATGTCGCCGCAAGATTTATTAGATGTGGTCGAACAAGGTATTGATATTTTTGATTGTGTGGCACCGACTCGTAATGCACGACATGGCGCACTCTATTGCGGCCGCGTAGTGACACACGGAACGTGGTTGCGCTTTGACTCAGAACATGAGCATGGCCGCTTGCAAATTAAAAAAGCCTGTTACGCCAATGATGAGCAACCGATTATGCCTGATTGTACCTGTAGGACTTGCCAGCAGTATTCACGGGCATATTTACATCATCTATTCAAACAAAAATTTAATGTGTTTACTGCGTTAGCGTGTATTCATAATATTCATGTTTTACACGAAGTTTGTGATAAAATGCGTCAAACTATTCGAGGAGAACCACTATGATACTGATTAAAACATCGCTTGGAGATATTAGCCTGCGCTTAGATACAGAAAATACGCCTAAAACAGCGGCTAATTTTTTGGACTATGTGCGTGATGGATTTTATACCGATACGATTTTTCACCGCGTCATTAAAGGATTTATGATACAAGGCGGTGGATTAGATGCAACGATGAAAACCAAAGCTGCGCCTAATACCGTTGTCAACGAAGCGAAAGCAGGTCAACCGAATAAACGTGGTTCGATTGCAATGGCGAGAACCTCGGATCCACATTCTGCGTCTGCGCAATTTTTTATTAACTTGGTGGACAATACGTTTTTAAATTTTACGGCTGAAAATCCACAAGGCTATGGGTATTGTGTTTTCGGGGAAGTGGTTGAAGGGATGGACGTGGTGGATGCGATTGCTCAAGCCAAAACTGGACACAAAGGCGGTCATTCTGATGTACCCGTCGACCCAATTGTGATTCATTCTGTGACTGAAATTGCATGATTCCTCGGATTACGGATCTCAACCAAGCCGTGTTGGATATGCATGCTGGTCACGTATTGGCATATCCCACGGAAGCTGTGTACGGTTTAGGCTGTGATCCGTTTAATCAGGCTGCAGTAAAACGAATTTTGACCTTAAAACAACGTGCGCCTCAACAAGGGTTAATTGTGTTGATCGCCGATTGGCCGCAATTGTTTGGTTTAATTGGCGATATACCTGTAGCCAGACTTGAAATCATCAAAGAAACTTGGCCGGGACCGGTAACCTGGGTTTTTCCGAAAGCCGATTGCGTACCGGATTGGATTTGTGGCGCTCATCCTAGTATCGCGATACGAATGACTGCTCATCCAATTGCGCAAAAACTCTGTCAATTAGGACCCATTGTTTCAACCAGTGCAAATCCGCACGGCAAGGCACCAGCGCGTTCATTGGCTGAATTAGATCACTTATTTCCCGAAGGACTCGATGGCGTGATGGTGGGTGATTTGGGTACCGAGAATCAACCGAGCGTAATTTACGATGCGTTGACTGATCAGCAATTTCGATAAATTGAAAGGTAATCCATACTCATACAAAAAGAGTAAGACCATTGTATTCCATGTTTTATGCACAAAATTCACTTCCAATCTCGAATCAAGAGCGTCAGATGCTGTGTATAATGCATGCGTAGTATAGTATTCTGAATGTGAATAGTTGTCTCAACGAAGGATGCAGCATGACAGACTTGGTGGACTCGATGGCGGCATTACGTGCCCGTTTACCGGAATTAGAGCGCCAATTGAGTAAATTTGGAGATTTTTTCCCATTACGTCTATTGCCAAGAGGTTTATTTCGCAATGGATCTTCGGCGCAAGATTGTCTGAATGAGATCACTCATGATGTGATGACACTCACCGCAAAAACGCCTGCCAGTATTTTACAATACGGCGTGGTGCGTTTAAGCCAAAAAATTCATGTTTTGGTTCATATTTGTCTCACGCATGAACGTGATCATGCGGATGATCATATGTTGCGTATGGATAAAATCAGTACCCGCGCTCAATGGCAGGTTCAGGCACAGAGCAGACAAGATAAATTGACCTTACAACGTGCAGCGCTCGCCAGTACGTTACAATCGATGCATACCCGCCAAGATGCTCAGACGATTCAGGCTTTGCAAGTCGAATTACAGGATATTGAGACCCAATTACGTTGCTTGAGCCGTGATTTGTTAGTTTAATTGTACATTGTGCGCTAAAATGGTTTATTTTGTCTTGATATTGTGTTATTATTGCCCATTAATTTTTATGTCTTGATATAAAAGATCAGATTGAGGACTCAACAATGGCCTTATCCATCCAGGTAAAAGAGGAGCTTCAGGCGCTTCAATTGTATTATAAATCATTGTATTTTTTTCGTTGGTTGTTGCCCACTGCGCTTAAAAACAGTCTAGATCAATTGGAAGCGGTAGATTGGGATAGTGGACAGCACTATACCTACACTGTAATGCCATATCTGTTGCAATTATGCAATTTTTTTATTGCACCCAAGTGGTATGCACGTTTACTACTTTCTTTGCTCCCTGGATTACGCACATTTTCTACTAGCCAATTGATGCAAGAAGCAAGACGTCTACACGAGTACGGCCTATTGAGTCATACGAATCTTAAGATCATCATTCAATATGAACCGCTTCAAGAAGGTGTGTTAGGATTATTGGCGTTAAAGCTTAACCGTGCTGATAATATTGATCCTCTCTCAAAAGAACATAAAGTGATTCAAATTGTTAAGGTACGGCAATGCAAATTGTCAGATGATTTGACTCTATTATTTTATGAAGCGATCGCGCAGCGCGCTGACCTGCCTGATTTTGCAACGCCCATCGCATATATGCAAACGGATCTTTTGGATGCTCCCTTTTTGTTAAAGCATTTATTAACCTCTCCGACACCAATGCAATATGCGGAAGCTTTAAAGATCTTAAATGAAAAATCCTTGCTCTCAACAAATCAAGAGCCAATATCTGGAGACTCGATAGATCCTGAGGTACGTTTTAATCAGCTTAAAGCAGAGATTCTCAATGTGATTGTACCTGCGAGACGACCGGTATCTTTGGCGTGTGCAGTGGTCAATCTGAAACAGCATCATATTCTAGATAAACTCACATTTGATGCATTAAAAACCAGTGAAGCGCCTACTGATTTAGCAGAACTGATGGTACAGTTTGGCAGTCGTCTGGATCAACAAATTGTTCCACAATTGGAAACACATCGTAAAAATCGAGATCTGATTGCGCGGGTACATCATCAGCCTTCAGAAGATCGTACCTTGGATGTAACGTATTCTACGGATTTAGCCGGCTGGATTGCTCAACAAACACATCCTTGCTCTCAGCTTGCATTTGCGTTGTATGATCACTATTATCCCGCGGTATCGGAGACCTCTCCAAACAATTTATTGCTGGGCGTATTATCTCAAATTAATCAACAGCGTCTTTTCGAAGGCGAACTTAAGCATGGCTATTATGCGTTTTTGACTAATTTATCATCAATAGATGCGCTTGAGACATATGCGAGTGTGTTGCTTATCTTAAACGCTGTACCAGACTTAGTGACTGTGAATAGTCAAACTGAACTTTTGGCATTGGTAAAATCTTGTGGAAATCCGAAAGCATTATTGGCAAAAATGCGACCTGCAGAACATAGATCGCAGCCGAATATTACACAAGGATTTTTAAGAAATGCAGTATTAACCATCAATCGTGATATAACCCGAGCTCAAAACAGCGCGCTGAAAATTGCCCCATCTTCTAAGTCATCGTCTGTTGTGCAACCGCGATCGCAAGCAGTAAGCACGATTCAATCTGACTTTGATGTTGAAGCAACGGGATGTATTACAACGCCAACGGGGAATAACGAGGATGTGGAATCCGCTGCCAGTGGTACAGCTGAGGCTCAGCTAAAACCTACACGTGTTTCACCTTTTGCACGTTCCAACGGTACAGTAACAAATCCAGCGAGTGCGATAGGTGCACTTTGGGGTACAGTGGTTCAGACGGCCAAAAATGTGGCTGGTGCGGTTGGCGAGATGGTTGCTTCTTCTTCTGATGAAGATGAAACAAATGATGCTGAACAAAACACAGGGTGTGAGGTTTAGGCTTTGATGTAGGTTGGGCCCAAAGCCTGACTTCAATGGTGTTAAGGGATGAACACAGTTCCGTTCGGACTGAGGAGAGGCGATAGCCCTGAGAGATCCTCTCATTTTATTCGATCTCCCCGCAACAAAAGGTTAAGCCTATATTCCGCAGCAAATTCCCCATAATTTTCAATTAACATGATCTATATTCGGCTAATCTGTTCGCGCCAAGAAAAAATAATCGAACTGTTAGATATGATTGGTTAAATCAATTTTTATTTGAAAGTATTGCTGAAGTACAACTACATGCGACACAATGGCTTTGGTCGTACAACAATGAACGACCAAATACTGCGATTGGAGGTATTCCTCCAAGGCAAAAAATGCCACTAGTTGCCTAACCCTCAACTTTTAACCTCAGTTAAAAATGGGGGGTTGCCATGTAGTGAATAGCACTAATCTCAAGCGCAAGGTAATGCTTTTTTTATAAAATTCTAACAAAATACTCCTGCAGGCATGATTCTTTCCCAATCTTGGTTTTCGCAGACTTAAATTAGATCATAACGATCATTTGCCTGCATATTTTTCTTTAAATATGAGAGGATCTCTCACGGCGATAGCCTCGTCTCGAAGCCTGAGTACCTATGCCTCGAGACGGCGTAAACGCCTTCTCAGCGAACGGACCTAAAAACATATCTTAACTCAACGCTATTAGGCCCAACCTACCTCAAGTACGTTTCTAGCGCCTCCCGATCTTTATGCGCAATCTTGAGACCCAATGCCGTTCTGCGCCATAAAATATCGTCTGCAGTTTGTGCCCATTCGGTTTGGCGTAAAAAATCGACTTCTTGTTGGCGCAAAATAGGTCCAAATGCTTGGCCTAAATCATCAGTCTGTCGACACCCCTCTAATAGTAGCTCGGTTCTCGTGCCCTAGGTCTGTAAATAATGGGCCAGCAGAGAAGGATCTAGCCAAGGATACCGTTGACTGGCATCTCGGTTAT
>CAZBSX010000025.1:0-11664 GCA_964494305.1 uncultured Legionella sp.
ATTTACCCGTGGACGATTTATTAAAACGTTTGCAAGACGGGAAAATCTATATTCCAGAGCAAGCGGATCTTGCTGCCACCCACTTTTTTCGCAAGGGAAATCTGATTGCTTTACGTGAGCTGGCCCTGAGAGTGACGGCAAGTTCAGTGGAAACCGATGTTCGGTCTTACCGGAAAGCAGAAGGAATTCAACCGATTTGGCCGACGGCAGATAAAATCCTTGTCTGTGTTGGGCCAAGCAGAGGTTCGCTTAAACTCATTCGTACAGCGAAGCAATTAGCGAGTGGCCTCCAAGCAGAGTGGACTGCTGTGTATATCGATCAGCCCAATGTTTTTTTGTCCAAAAATAAACGCAATCGCGCGATTCAAAACTTACGGTTGGCGGAGCAATTGGGGGCAACAACGCATGTGTTGGTGGGTCGCGATATTGTGAATGAAATCCTGCAGTTTGCTCGCGAATCTAATGTGACTCAAATTATGTTATCCAAGGATCGCACACAATCTTGGCGGTATTTCTTTCGCCGGCGCTTGGCGGATGAAATTATCGCAAAAAGTGGTGAGATCAATATTTATATTGTAGGGGGGAACAAATCCCCAGAACCTTTTGGGCTGGAGAACGTCTACCCGAGTGTTGCTTGGCGATTTTATGGTCTCAGCGTTGTAGCGGTAGCAGCAGTGACCTGGAGTAATATTATATTTGACTCAATTTTGAATACAAATGTGATTGCTATGGTTTATCTATTAGTCGTTATGATGATTGCATTATTAGGGCGACCTGGTCCTGCATTTCTAACCTCGATACTCAGTGTGTTGGCGTATGATTACTATTTTGTAGCGCCACTGCATCAGATCAAAATTGTTTCTATCAATTCGGTTGTGTCGTTAGGCATGATGCTCTTGGTGTCTCTGGTGATCAGCTATTTAACCGTCATGAAACATCGTGAAGCAAAAATTGCGCGTCATATTCAGCAACAAACACGTGCATCTTATGATTTTAGTCAAAAGTTATTGCTGACGCGCGGTACTCAAGAGATATTGGCGTTGAGCGTAGAGTATATTGCTCAATCTCTCCAGGCCAAAATCGCGGTTTTTATGCCCAAAAATAATCATTTGGACGTGCAAGCTGCTTATCCAGTCGACTTTGCACTCAATGACAAAGATCGCGGTGTCGCGCAATGGGTGTATGACATGGCGCAACCCGCAGGGTTGGGCACTGATACGTTGACTTCTGCAGATGCATTGTATCTCCCATTAAACGCACCATCTCAACCTACCATTGGTGTGATGCGGATTCAACCTCAAGAGAAAATATTATTTAGTCCAGATCAAATGCATTTATTGGAGTCTTTGGTTAACCAGCTTGCCTTGGCGTTGGAAATTGATCGCTTACAGGAAAAATTCAGGAAAAAACAATTAAAAATTGAAATTGACTCTGCTAAAAATTCATTATTAAAAACGATTTCGACGCAACTGAATTATCCGTTGAAATTTATTTTAGGCGTCATGGGTTCGTCTATTTCACGGAAAGCCAGCAGTGATCATCCTGGGGTGAATATGACGGAAGAATTGAGTAAGATTAGTTTGATTAATAATAATATTTTACAAATTATTGAATTTGAAACGCATCATACGCACTTGGAAAAACAAACGATTGATTTACTCGATCTGGTGAATGATACCTTGAAGCAATTTCGCAAAAGTGGCCCCAAACGTGCAATCAAGATTCATTGTCCCTTGGCCTTGCCCAAACTCAATGTAGATCAAAACCGCATCCAAGAGGTTTTTTTAAATTTATTAGATAACTCGATTAAATACTCCTCACCCCAATCAGCGATTGATATTTATTTGCAGGTGCAATTGAACCACGTCCTAGTCAGCGTAGAAAATATGGGGTCTTTGATCGAAAAAGAAGAACTAGCGAAGATATTTAATCCATTTTATCGAGGAGACTCCCCATATCATCAGGACAGCTTAGGCTTGGGTTTGACCCTCTGCCAAATTAATATTGAAGCGCATGGTGGCACAATTTGGGCGGAAAATATTCATGAGAAGAGCGTTGTTGCGTTTCGATTTACGATACCTTATTGATGTCAACATCTCGATGTCCACTTGGTCACATTGTGTTCTTGGTGGATTGTGAATCGTTATACGGCGAATAGGGAGTGCGCTCTTTTGATTTTGCTTCTGTTGCATTGATTCTCTGGGCTGCACTCAGTGGTGTTGCGGAAAGCGGGCTCATATTAGGACTGGGAACCCGATTTCTTGGACGGGTTGCTTCTTTTTTAATGCTCGCTATTAGAGTGGCACTCCCTTCGCGGCCTTGTTCTTTGCAATTTGGATCAAGTTCTGCTGAAAGATGCTCCGCTTGCATTCTAACAGCAGCATTCGATATTTGACCCAAAAGCTCTTTTCCTTCCACGACACTGAGGTTCCCATTGTTTACATGGGTATGATGGATGAGCTCTGCACTGTGTGCCTCATATTCATTGATTCTACCACGGCAGCAATCAAGTCCAGTGCGATACTTACAAATAAGCACATCGAGGGCAAATTGATCTGCTCGTTTTTTCTCGTAGGTTAGAATAACGCGTTTTGTTGTGAATTTGAGGAAATATTTTAGGATGTGATATGTGGGGCTCAAATGGCCCCATAGTCGATTTTAAGTTGAACAAATTGCTTCTACTGATTCATTACTTAAGTTGATAATAGTGACCTGGGCGCCTGGCTCAGCTGTCACTTCAACCGTTTTTTCGTCGTATACCGTCATTGACGTGGTTTTACCTGCAGTTAGCTCTTTTCCGTTGACTTGAGCCGTGTTTTTAACTCCTTGAATTTTAATGGTTTTTTTGGATGATCCACCGTGAATTTGACACGTGGCGTGGATAGTCCATAAGGAGTCATTGCTCAACATCTTGTCGCCCTTAGGTTCTAAAGCCAAGCTCATTGCGCTGGCAGATTGCGCTGCAACAAAGAAGGCGCTTACCCATAATAACGTCTTGAATTCCTTTAACATGGTATCGTCCTTTTGTTAGGGTTAGTGTATTATTATACCACCTTTTTGTATAAAAATCAACCATTTTCAGGCAGTTAGTGCACATTGCAGTCAAACGTGCAGCTGGAAATTACACTAACCGCCTCCATCCCTAGCTTTCGCCTTCGCCTCCATCCCTAGCTTCCGCCTCCATCCCTAGCTTCCGCCTCCATCCCTCGCTTCCGCCTCCGCCTCCATCCCTCGCTTCCGCCTTCGCCTACATCCTTCGCTTCCGCCTCTGCCTCCATCCCTCACTTCCGCCTTCGCCTCCATCCTTCGCTTCCGCCTCCGCCTACATCCTTCGCTTCCGCCTCCGCCTACATCCTTCGCTTCCGCCTCCGCCTCCATCCCTCACTTTCGCCTCTGCCTCCATCCCTCACTTTCGCCTCTGCCTCCATCCCTTGCTTCCGCCTTCGCCTACATCCCTCGCTGCCGCCTCCGCCTCCATCCCACGCTTTCGCCTCCGCCTCCATCCCATGCTTTCGCCTCTGCCTACATCCCACGCTTTTGCCTCTGCCTCCATCCCTCACTTTCGCCTCTGCCTCCATCCCTTGCTTCCGCCTTCGCCTACATCCCTCGCTTTATGCGAGGGATCCATAGATCCTGAAAATTTTTTAGATCCCACAGACAAGCCGTAGGACATAAAAACCGGATTGAAAGCATGCAATAAAAACTTCTTGTTGTACGTGCGGTTGCTACGAAATTTGCATCTCTTAAGATATCGAGCTAAGCTAAAAATTAAAGGTTGATAAAAAGGAGAAGACGGTATGCGGAAGTCATTGATTTTGGGTTTGTTAATGGTTACCGCGTTAGATGTCTTTGCTGAAACCCCCAATGAGGCATTGTCCCGCAAAGATCAATTGGTACAGGGACTCCATTTAGATTGGACAGATAATACAGCCCAGCCGCAACAAGATTTTTATCAATATGCCAATGGTACCTGGAAAATCAATAATCCCATTCCGAACGAATACTCCAGCTGGGGTTCATTTTCTATTTTACAAGAAAAAAACCTGAAAGCTATTCATGCAATGTTACAAGAGATATCAACCACAACTCAGCCAAAATCTGACGGCGTGGCACGAAAAATTGGTGATTTCTATTTTAGTGGTATGGATGAGGCGAGTATTAATAAACAAGGCATAGAACCGTTAAAAGCCGAGTTTGATCGAATTGAGTCGATCACTTCAGTAGCAGATTTTGAAGCGCAAATTATGCATATGCATCAGTATGGTATCGATGCAGTGTTTGGCTACGGTAGTATGCAAGATTTTAAAGACAGTACAAAAATGATCGGTGCTTTTGTACAGAGCGGATTGAGCTTACCGGATCGAGATTATTATTTGAAGTCTGAGAAAAAATTTCAAACCATTCGTGCTGCATTTATTCAGCATATGGCAGCGATGTTTCAATTAATGGGCGATACACCAGAGCGGGCCACGGAAGAAGCACACATTGTGATGCGAATTGAGACGGAATTAGCGCAAGGGTCTATGTCGCAAATTGCGCAACGTGATCCGCATGCTATTTATCACATGATGGCAGTGTCAGAATTGGCGCAATTGAGTCCGCATTTTTCATGGGCAGATTATCTGAAAGAGATGGGGCAAGATCAGCATGCACTTGTGAATACCGCGATGCCTGAGTTTATGAGTGCATTCGATCGAATGCTCACTACGGTGCCGATTGCTGACTGGAAGGTCTATCTTCGTTGGCATTTGATTGCTGGCGTTTCAAATTATCTTTCGCAACCCTTTATTAAAGAAAACTTCAGAATGGCACAAGTACTATCGGGTGCGCAGTCATTGCCACCACGCTGGAAAATGGTGGTAGGGACCGAATCAGGTGTTCTGGGATTTGCCATCGGCGAAGTTTATGTCAAAGAACATTTTTCAGCAGCTGATCGTCAACAGGTTTTGGATATGATTGCGCAAATTCGTAAAGTATTGCGGCGAGATTTGGCACATTTGCACTGGATGACGAAAGAAACCAGGCAGGCCGCCATTAAAAAACTTGATATGATGAAAGAGCGCGTCGGATATCCAGACAAATGGTGGGATTATTCGTCATTGCAAATCGATCGCGGTCCCTATGTTTGGAATGTGTTGCGTGCAAGTGCATTTTTGGTAAAACGTGACTTAGATAAAATTGGCAAGCCAGTCGATCGTAGTGAGTGGGCTATGACGCCTCAGACTGTGAATGCGTATTATGATCCTTCGATGAACAATATCAATATTCCAATGGGTATTCTCCAATCTCCTTATTTTGATCCGGGCGCATCATTGGCAGTCAATTATGGTGGTATTGGGGTAGTGATTGGGCATGAGATTACGCATGGTTTTGATGATCAAGGCGCCAAATTTGATGGGTATGGTAATTTACATAATTGGTGGACGCCCACCGATCTAGAAAAGTTTACGGCGGCAACGCAATGCATTATCAATCAATATTCACAATATAAGATTAACGGCGACATTGCGGTGCAAGGGCCTTTAGTGGTTGGAGAAGCAACCGCTGATTTGGGTGGATTAATTTTAGCCTATCGGGCGTTGCATGCAGCCGAGGCTTATCAGCAACAACCGGTGATTAACGGATTCACGCCAGATCAACAGTTCTTTTTAAGTTTCGCACATATTTGGGCGAATAATATTCGTCCTGAGCGTGCTCATAATTTGATTTTGGTTGATCCACACCCACCGGCTCAATATCGTGTCAATGGTACTCTCGCCAATTGCCCTGAATTTAAACGAGATTTTTCAGTCCCGGATCAAAGCCCAATGGTCAATTCGACACCTTGTGTGATTTGGTAAAATCTCCTAGAATGTTAGATCACCTGATTGCATGCTAGGTATTTGGAATGAAGTATTGGTCGAAACTGTGCATGATATCGATGATGATAGGTATGCTTTGCTCTGGATTGACCTATGCAGAATCCACCTATATTCAACATGTGATTAGCAATAAAACGCCATTTGAGTTTTATTATGAAGTGAAGCCCGCCAATGAAATTCCGAATGTTTTCTCCTGCACATGTACGGGATTGATTGCGCCTGGTGAGCAGCATATTTGTGATTGCTACAGCCAATTAAAGGCTGCCGAACGACGTTATCGCATGGAATATATGAAGAATACCTCGCCTAGCTATCGATTGAGTGTGACGCACACTGCAGCGTCAGATGTTGTGATTCTTTGGGACTTGGTGTTTGATTCGTATTGGGATTGGATAGGGGTGAAGGCGAGTCATAAAGCTATTGATTGAATGTCAGCTTATGATTGCTAACAAATAAGGATTGGCTTATGGCTCTCCAGAAAAAGTTACGCCTTAAAGGATTAAATGGATTTTCTTGGGCAATCATTAGTGCATTTATCTGTGCTTCTTTTGCGATGCAGTATCATACAAACAGCAGTCTTTATGAGTTTTTTAATGTACTCCCCTTGATTTTAGCAGCTGTTTATTGGTGTGAAAAATCGGCACATCTCATAGATTTACCCGAGTGTGAATTAAAGACAGAATCGTTATTTAACCGTGATTTACTCATATTAAGTTTTAGTTTCTTGCTGGGATGTCTTATCTCATTATGCTTCGCATATAATAATAGCGACGCAAAAGGCTGGTGGTTTTTTATCATTTATTTCATGACGTTATATGGACTAATTTTTTCCTCTGTTTTCTCTATCTTTGCTCTTGTAATAAAAAATCATAAAATTTATACGCTTATTTTTTCATCCTTGGTCATAGGGCTGATATCTTTAGGAAGTTTTTTACCACATGATGTACCGCTCCCATTCATTGGGAACACTGAGACTTTCTATGCAGTAACATGTTTGCTACTGATTGCCCATTGTTTATTTGCGATTATCTGTAAGATAACCAGAGTATTTTTCAATTGAGAACCAAATAGTACACACCACAATAAACTGACTTAAAAAATGGAATTCAAGAAAAATGAAAAATAGTAAATTAGTGGTTTCAATCATTGAAGTTGCTATAACAGCCTTCGTTTACTCATCCGCATGCGCAAAACAAATTTATCCGGCAGAAATTTTAGGAAGAGAATTAAATTACCCTGGTCTCGGTTGGGCGGGACATGTTGGCATTGCTACCACAAACATGGGCTCAGCTAACGGGATGTCGCAAAATGCTGATCAAGTAATAGAGATTCTCAATGAAGCCGTAGTAGGACAAATTAATTCGATTGCCAATTTCAAATCTCGTTCAAAATATTGGGGCAGTAAATATGGTATTGCCGATAGAGGGGAACGTGGTTATCGTGTACTCGTTGAAGCAAATCACCAACGATGGTGGTGTCCGCAATATACTGCAGATACCGAGTATCAGATTGGTGATGGAAACCCTATTACAGGACATATCGTTAAATGCGGACGCTGGCGATGTGATACTTTTGTTTGGTGGGCTTTTTATAGCCAAGGATGGGATATAATGCCAGGACGGGTTTGGATGCCCAGAGTATTATTTGATAGATTCCCATATTACAATGATGAGAGAGGGATTAAAAAAAGTAGACTCAATACGGTAGCTTTAAATGAGTTAGGCAATAAAAGTTTAGAAAACATCACCTCCGAAGAACTTAATACTATGCCACCTGGTGAGTTTGAAGCTATCATGAATAACCAGAAATCGCCTCACTACATGGTCCCTCAAATTAGTTCTATTGAAATGCGATTCGCGTATGATGAAAATCTGAATGAGTCGAAACGTAGTATTATGATTGACAGACTGACTTCAAGAGGTGAAGAACCAGAGCTAACATCTAAATTGATAAAGCTATATAGAGAAACAACCAGTGTACCCGTAAAAGAGAGTATCATTTCTGGCTTAATGATCCATTATCAACGACATCTTAACTTAGATAAGCAATCAGAAGAACAAGCATTACTAAAAAGCTTCTTCTTGGAATTGGTCTACGAAACATTAACACCTAAAGCCACTGACAATGCTATTAGAGGATTTGTTGATCTTCATACTACGGATGAAATAATGAGCAATGTCCAACAAATTAACTCACAACTTAGTCATATAAATCATACTTCCTCTATCATGCTCAAATACTCGTTGATTCATAAATCTAGAACATTACAGCCCATCTATATGGAGTCTCTAGTTAAGGAATTACACGACGCAAATGATTCAGATCTAGATAGTTATCTATTTGGCCCATTAGCTTTGGCTTACGAATCGATGGGAAAAAATTTGCTTGAACCTAAGTCTAGACAAATTGTTGTAAATTATTTAAAAGAAGTTCAATATAAATATATGCCATCAAAAATGATCAAAACAAGTATTAAGGATCCTCATATAAGCACGACAGCGCCTTACTATTTTGATTTAATCAAAAACATGGGAGGCATTTAAATGGAGAAAACCCAGCTTCTAAAATTCGTGCAGCTCACTTCTGAAAATGACAGCTGCCATATGGATCTATCACGCATGCTTACATCACCGAAATTGAGCATATTATAAGGTGCTATCATCTGTAGATGACAAAAAAACTGTCATGCCCGCGAAGGCGGGCAACCATCCATCAAAATAATCCGATACCAAAATCAAGCCACTGGGAGTTGTTTTGTTCAATAAGGTTTATTTTCCATTGTCGGTTCCATTTCTTGATGCGTTTTTCTCTGGTTATTGCTTCGTAGACATCAGAATGAATTTCATAATAAACCAAGTGATGAACCTTGTACTTTTTGGTGCCTGCAGTGACAATGTTTTAGAAGGGTTTTTTTCGAGTTTTATAAGATTCATGCATCGATTTTTTTTCTTCTGTTGTGCATTTTTTGTCGGATGAGTTAAACATGCGCGCATAAATAATGCTACCTAATTTATTCATAGGGCTCATAAAAAAATGAATGAAGTCAGTATATTTTCTAAGAATAATCTCAATTTTCATATTAATTTTTAATGTCAGAGGTATGACTTGATGTTCTTTTTCCATCATAATGACCAATGAAGCAGGTGAAAACAACATACCGTGTTGTTTTAATTGATGCAAAATAGATAATTCGGTTTTTTCTGCCATCTCGGGATTAATAAGAACTTGCTTTATAGTCTCAGGAGACACCTGCGTAATAAGATAATTTACTACGGAAGATTGGTTTTCTTTTATAGCCAGAAGCAAATATCCCATCCTTTTTTCTTCGGATACGACAACAGACGAACTTAAATTTATGAAGGCTATAAGTGTACGGACACAATTTGCATCTCCTCCTAAAATAGCTGCTGTAATAGGATCAGACTCGCCATACAGATTTTTAAAAACATTCATTGTAATTTGCTCATTAACTTCTTGGTATTGATCGGTTGTAGCAGTATCACAAGCACTTTGTTGAAGAAGCATATTTTTTGCATCTGATAATAGTTTTTCAATGATCTTATGATTTTTGCCAAACGCAGCGGAACGTACACTGTCTTGTATGTTTTCCATGCATATCAATCTTTCATACTCTATGTTGTATCTACTGAGTATTGATACTGTATTTTCAGAGCCACTTTCCAGTGCTAGTTTAATAAATTTAGATATGCATTCATGATTTGTAATTTTAGGTAATAAAATACATAATTTGTCCGTGTTTTGGTAATCAATAGCCTGTATTACTGCTTCTTCAAAATCTGTTGCGCCTAGTGCTACTAATTTATTAATACTATCTTTGTCCTGAGCATGGTATAAATTTTTATTAAGAACTTTAATATACTCAATATTATTCATGCTCCCTGTGGGTAAATATTTTTCGTATAAGCTAAGCTCTGTTGGGAACTCCGGAAGTCTTTGACCTTTTAGAGTGGGGTGTCTTATCACACTAATGCCGAGATCCAAGAATTTATCCGGCACTTGGTCATTTGGTGTTTTTAAATTTTGGTAAAATCTAAGCTCATTTATCACAGCAGTTTCATCTTCATAAAATCTTATGCCCTCTTCATAATTTGGATCATATACACAATATTTTCCATGCTCTTTAGTGACACATACACAATGAGTTGCAGTATTTAAAAGCATCGGTTCATTTTCTTTTAAATCAAGTTCCGCAATTAATTTAGCCCAATTTTCATCTTTTGTGCTCATGGAAAAATCAAATGATGCGTGAAGTCTGCTGCCCTCAATTTCTAAACATTGTATTGAGGTTTTTTGCGTAAGCGTATTTTCATATTGGGTAGGCAATTGAGTCAAAACAACTTCGACAGCAAAATGGTTAAGGAAATTATCATGTTCCGAGTTTGGTTGAAGATCACTCGAAATCTTGTATAACATGTCGATGAATTCCTTTTTTCTGCCTTCCAGCACATATTTGGCATAGACAGTCGACAATCCTTTACAAGTACCTGTGGAATTCACGTGTATTGGAAAATGATGCCATGATAAGTATCCATTCAAACTATCAATAATTTTTCTTTGATTAATAGGTTTGTCAGGCGAATCTTGTGATAGTTTGCTGTATTGACCAAGATTTGGCATATATAGTTTATTGAGTGGACTTATTATGAGTATAGTATTCTTTCATAGCTTAAGTGATTTCTTATATCGCGGTCTTATTTTAAGAGATGACTAAATGACCAAGGTGGTCTATTCTAGGATTTGAGTGCATAAAAAAATAGATGGCTTAGATTTGCACATGGATTAAGAACAGGATGACAGAGGGCAAAGACATAACGTAAAAATAGTTACGTTACGTCACGATGCAGGTTATCCGAGATTTATCTCTGGCATACATAAGAAATTTCTCGGCATTCCTTCATTGCATTACCTGGTGATCTTATTTCGATCAATTGATATGCTTTCCGCTCATTTACCAAATAATAATAACAATACGGTACGCATTGATTTAAAATGGTCAATTTTGAATTGGGGTTGTTATTATGAGCTATGAATTACCAGATCTCAAAACGCTAGGAGTAGTAGTTGGAACCTTTGCTGTTTCAACGTTAGCGTTTTTTCGTATAGCCGGCAACCAAACACAGTTAATTACATCGGCTCATCCAAATGCTTTACCCAACGATGATATTGACGCAATATGTGAAGCGATGCGACGTTATAGAGAATATAAGTTAGAAACATTCGAAAAACGGAAAGAGATATGGCAAATTTTGTATAGACAAAATTCAGAGCTATCTGCTTATAGCGATCAGATAGCGACTGAATACGCCAAATTGGAAAATTCTCGAGTAACAATCAAAGGAGTGACTCACTTTCAGCAAACGGGTATTTCGAACTCCAAAGCCAAATGCACAGGATACGCTGAGTTATTGTCGTTATATCGTGAATTAGTAAAAATGTATCCTATGGCTGAGTTTGAATCTTGGGATACAGTGGAAGAGAGGCGAAACATTACTGTTCGGATGGTGGAGGAGGCGCATAGCGCTTTTGAGGAACACCATATGAAAGTGTTGGGTGTAGCAGAGGAATTATTGACTGAGTCTGGTATTACGGTTCAGCGTGCAATAAATATTATTAAGAAAATAGAGGATAGAGATAAGCAGGCCACTAGTATAAGAGTTAGTTATGTTTGATGCCCTGGAAAACCACTCTGGGAAAATATGTGTTGTCTTGGTTGGAGCGACGCTTGCGGGTAGTGCAATTTTAGTATTTGGCGCTCCAGCATTGGCTGCGGCCTATGTTACTG
>CAZBSX010000026.1:0-11651 GCA_964494305.1 uncultured Legionella sp.
TCCAGGCGGTATCTTACATGCCGCACACTGTAGTCGAAATGACGATGTCATTGCTGAGGTACGCGCCTTAGGTGTCACTGCGTTGCCTGATACTGGGCTCATATCCCCAGCGACTCCTTCTGGAATCCCCTTAAGTGAAGATTGACTACCTGGCTTCGTCGTCGCTGCAAACTGCACACGCAAAGGACTTCCGTTACGTTTAGGGCTTCCTCCTTTGAGTGCGCTCACCACCTGTATGGGTGATACGGAAGCACCCACAGGATGTGTACTAACATGACGCGATAGACGACTTAATTCTTCGTCATCTCCTGAAGTAGCGCGGCCCACTCGCGGAGGAATAAGAGCAGAAATAGGCATCATAGAAGTCTCTCCTATTGCTACAAATTGTGACTTATTCTCTGATCCATCTGTTTGTTGATTTGCTCCTTGAATGATAAATTCTGGGTTCCCACAACCACCCGATTTCTCACCCTCCTCTTTTTCTGTACGTAATTTCGCTTTACGCTCACTCATAGACATCTCCATGGCATCTGCACAGATTGCAATCACTAAATCACGTTATTTTTTAAACAGAATTCATGATAAAAAAACAGTTTAACGCGAAGTTCATACTAATATTGGCCTAAAAATAAAGCAATATATTTTTTATCGAAACACTGAAAGTGTGCTACACAAATGATAAAATTAAAAAAATTTTGACTAAATGCACAAATTTAGGTATGTTTAGCCCCATCTTATCACTCAAAATGTAGGTCTATGAATCATCGAGTTGGTTTTGTCAGTTTGGGATGCCCTAAAGCACTAGTAGATTCTGAGCGCATTCTGACGCAGTTGCGTGCCCAGGGTTATGAATTGGTCTCCAGTTTTCAAGATGCAGGCGTCGTAGTCATCAATACCTGTGGGTTCATCGATGCCGCAGTTAAAGAATCCTTAGATACCATCAAAGAAGCCATGCAAGAAAATGGGCGAGTCATTGTTACCGGTTGCCTAGGTGCCAAAGCTGATCTTATTCGCGAAGCGTGTCCAGACGTTCTACATATCAGTGGTCCACATGCTTATGAAGCCGTGGTCCAGGCTGTCCATGACCATTTGCCACCGCCAACCGATCCATTTACATCATTAATCCCACCACAAGGGATCAAGCTCACACCTCGGCATTACGCCTATTTAAAGATTTCAGAAGGATGTAATCAAAAATGTACTTTTTGCATTATTCCAAGTATGCGAGGTCGTTTGCAAAGCTATCCCATCACACAAGTCCTCTCGGAAGCAAAACGCTTAAAAGAGGCAGGTGTCCAAGAATTATTAGTTATTTCTCAAGATACCAGTGCCTATGGCGTCGATACACGGTATCAATCGGCACTCTGGCAAGATAAAACCATCCAGACCAGATTTTATGATTTATGCGAACAATTAGGGCAATTAGGGCTCTGGGTAAGACTGCATTACGTGTACCCGTATCCCCATGTGGACGACGTCATGCCTTTGATGCGAGATGGCCTGATTTTGCCTTACTTGGACATTCCACTACAACATGCAAATCGACGTGTATTAAAAGCAATGAAACGCCCCGCAAGTAGTGAAGACACATTGCAACGTATTCACAATTGGCGCAAGATTTGTCCTGATCTTACAATTCGCTCGACATTTATTGTTGGTTTTCCAGGCGAAACGGAAGAGGAGTTCTCAGAACTCTTGGCGTTCTTAGAGGAGGCACAACTCGATCGCGTTGGGTGTTTTCAATATTCTCCTGTAGAAGGTGCTGCAGCAAATCTCCTCGTTGATCCAGTACCTGAAGCCATCAAAGAAGAGCGTTATCATCGCTTTATGCAAGCACAAGCACACATCAGTCACCGCCGTTTGCAAGCCAAAATCGGTAGTCAACAAACCGTCTTAATTGATGCCATTACGCCAGAACATATCATTGGACGGAGCAAGGCGGACGCACCAGAAATCGATGGATTGGTTTATATCCAACCTTATGCTCAGGCACAAGTTGGAACCTTAGTCGACGTGAACATCACCAGCGCAGATGATTACGATTTGTTTGGAACTGTGTAACCGCAGCTAAACAAGCATAACCTACCCATTTTCTACGTCCTACGGCTTATCCGCAAGATCCAAAAAATTTTCAGGATCTCTGGATCCCTCGCATAAAGCGAGGAATGTAGGCGGTTGGTATAATTTACAGTCACACATGCGGCTACCCTGGTGTAATAAGAACACGCTAGAATTACTACTTCCCTTCTGTTATAATCCGCGCGGAAACTGGCAAAGCACATAACCCTCGGATCTAGGAGTGATTTTGTCTCACAAGGCTTGCACATCTTTGTCGCATTCGTTAGGAAAATCATGGTTGATTTGTCTGACCGCCGGTTTGTTTTTTTTCTATGAATTCTTTCAACTCAACATCTTCGATGTGATCAACCCAAGCTTACTCCGTGATTTTCATCTTCAAGCCACTCAGCTCAGCTGGATGTCCAGTACTTTTGTTTGGGCTAATGTGTTATTTTTGCTGCCTGCAGGCTTTATTTTGGATCATTATCCCATCCGCACAGTCATTTTGTATGCGATGGGGACCTGCATTCTAGGTACCTTAGGTTTTGCATTAACGCATAGCTTCGTCTGGGCTGCATGCTTTCATGCATTAACCGGTGTTGGTAATGCATTTTGCTTTTTGGCTTGCGTTGTATTGGTATCCCGTTGGTTTCTCCCTTCACAACAAGCGTTTGTAATTGGCTGTATCGTCACCATGGCCTTCTTGGGGGGCACGATGGCACACACGCCGTTTGCTTATTTGGCCTTGCATTGGGGTTGGCGCGCCGCAATGGGATGGGATGTCGTCATTGGCCTCGTTTTCTTAGGGTTGATTGCTTGGATTGTTCGCAACCCACCCCATATGAAAACGCAACCTGCTCGCTCACAATCCTGGTTGCAAGAAATGAGTTTTGCTGCCAAAAATTGGCAAAATTGGCTAGCAGGTCTTTATACCGCCTGCCTTAATTTACCCATTATGGTGCTATGTGCATTATGGGGAAACACCTACTTACAAACCGTACATGGTCTGCATCATTTGGTCGCGGCTAATATTGTTAGTCTTATTTTTGTTGGAAGTATTTTTGGTTGTCCTTTGATGGGATGGTTGTCCGATCTCCAGGGACTACGGAAACCTATCATGATCTGCGGTGCGATATGCACAGGGATCACCCTATTGCCCCTATGTATCCATCTCTCTCTTTCCGTGTTCGAACTCGCAGTGATTTTTTTTGCTTTGGGGCTATTCACCAGTACTCAGTAATCCACCCTCTTTCACAGGCTCCGCTACCGGTTTGGCTTCGGTGTTGATTATGGGATCTGCGGGCTTAGCTCAAGTATTATTTGGTTGGTTAATGGTTTATCATAGTCAACAACACACTATGCAAATTAGCGATTTTCGGTTTGCATTTTGGATCTTTCCCATTGCCACTGCCTTAGCACTATTGACTGGAATCGCACTACGCGAAACTCATTGTAAGCCGTTAAAAAAATGGAGTGAACATGGACATGGCGCATGACTATCAAAATGAGTCAGCTACGGGCAACGCTCGTTGGTTACCTTGGTGCATTTGCTTTGCTGCCTCCTTATTTTTCTTTTATGAATTCATTCAAGGTAATATGTTTGCATCCATTGCCGACGATATCATGCAAGATTTTCATATTCAGGCAGATAGTTTGACCTATTTGTCGAGTGTCTACTACGTATCCAATGTCCTATTTCTATTTGTGGCTGGGGTAATTTTAGACCGATTCTCTGCGAAAAGAACGATTTTATTTGCGATGCTCTCTTGTGTCGCAAGTACGTTTATGATGGCATATGTCCATACATTTTCTTTGGCACTCCTCTGCCGATTTGTTACAGGCATCGGCAGCGCATTTTGCTTTTTAGGACCGATTCGCATTGCTTCACGGTGGTTTCCACCGAAACGAATGGCCATGGTGACCGGATTGATCGTAACCATTGCGATGACCGGTGGCATGTTGGCCCAATACCCTTTGACCAAATTGGTCCTCTACATTGGATGGCGTTCTGCCATGATCTGGTTGGGCTGGTTGGGCTTATGTATTCTGGGTTTGATGATGGTTTTTATTCAAGACAAACCGAATCCAAATGCAACGGCTAGCAAAATTGGGATCTTAGATAGCGCTAGAATTGCCTACCTCAATCCACAAACGTTACGAGCCGCATGCTATGCCAGTTTAATGAATATGGCCGTCGCAGTCTTTGGAGCAGTTATGGGCTCGCTCTATTTGATTCAACGCATGGACATTGGCAAGGAAAAAGCAGCATTGATCAATTCCATGTTATTTTTAGGGGCCATCGTGGGCGGACCGTTAGTGGGTTGGATTTCTGATAAATGGGGCGTTCGCATCCCACCCATGCGCTTAGGCGCACTCGCCTCATTATTCACCGTCATCGCTATTTTGTATCTACCTGTGACCTATTGGAGTATGTTAATTTTATTCTTCTTATTAGGATTATTTACCGCGTCACAAGTCATTTCGTATGCCTTAGTCGCCGAATCTAATTCTTCAGCCATCACCGCAACAGCAGTGAGTATCGTTTCCATCCTCACTCAAAGTGGTTATGTACTCTATCAAAATATATTCTCTAAACTCATGCTTCATCATGGTGAAATGCAGATGATTCATGGCGTACCCACCTATTCTTTGAGCGATTATCAATATGCAGCGATTATTTTACCGTGTGGATTGATCTTAGCATTTGCGCTGTTATTTGGTCTTCGTGAAACTCACTGTCACCGCCCTCAAGGATAAGATTATGTCATTGCCTCGCGTATGCATCTTGCTTTTAGACTCATTAGGCATCGGCGCAAGTTTAGATGCCGATCGCTACGGAGACGAGCTGGCAGATACCTTTGGGCATATCGTCGAAGCATGTCGTGCTGGCGCTGCCGACCGGCAAGGATTGCGATCTGGGCCCCTACACATCCCCAATCTGGCACGGCATGGCATGTACCACGCGGCCATCGCCAGTTCTGGCGCAGATTTATATGATTTATCCACCTTACCTCAGCCAGAAGGGTATTTTGGCTATGCCGTTGAACAAAGCTTAGGCAAAGATACGCCCAGTGGCCATTGGGAAATCGCTGGGGTTCCTGTCATGTTTCCGTGGGGATATTTTCCAGCAGAAACACCCTGCTTTCCGCCCGAATTGATTCAAGCATTGATCCAACAAGGGCAGCTTCCAGGGGTGTTAGGCCAAACGCATGCATCAGGTACCGACATTATTGAATCCTTAGGAGAAGAACACATTCGTACTGGTTGCCCGATATTATATACGTCAGCCGACAGTGTCTTTCAAATTGCAGCGCATGAAGAACATTTTGGCTTAGAACGCCTATATAACCTATGTGAATTGGCTCGCAAATTGGTCGATCCGTTGCATATCGGCCGCGTCATTGCCAGGCCCTTTGTGGGAGAACCTCATGCATTCAAGCGCACAGGTAATCGCAAAGATTACGCCACACCACCGCCCAAACTTACGTTATTAGATCATCTCAGCCAAACTGGGCGTGATGTCATTGCAATCGGCAAAGTCAGTGACATCTTTGCGCATCAGGGCATGACACAAACCATCAAAGCTGACGGCAATATGGCGTTGTTTGATGCCACACTGGATGCACTACGCACGGCCAAACCAGGCAGTTTGATCTTCAGTAATTTTGTAGATTTTGACTCTTCATTCGGCCACCGTCGCGATACCGCAGGCTATGCACATGCTTTAGAAGTTTTTGATGCACGCTTACCTGAGATGGAAGCGTTACTCCATGCCAATGATTGGATCGTCATCGCGGCAGATCATGGCTGTGATCCTACACTCCCTGGCTCCGATCACACACGAGAACATATTCCCGTGTTGGTCTTTGGACCCCAAACCCCAAGCCAATTTATCGGACGCCGTGATACATTTGCCGACATCGGCCAAAGTATTGCTATGCATCTGGGGATTGAGCCATTAGATTTTGGAAATTCGTTTAAGATAGAAACATAGACTATACTTAAAGTAAGTTTATATTCCATGTTGTTCTATGAGCAATCAATTTGCAAAATTACTGGGGATGAAATCCTACGTGGACTTGGTGAATTTTATCCGAAACAGCCATGCTGAGTGGTCGGCTTTGCCCGATCCAAAAGCTCGTTTCAGTGAGTATGCACCAGAAATCCTCGCTCAAAAAAATAATCTTGAAAAATTATCCTCGGATGCACTCTTAGAACTATGGGAAACAATGCAGCAGGACCCAGTCGTCAGTTCAAGAATCATTCTCTGTGCAGCCAAATCTCAAATCTCCGATCTACGTCCAGGAGATACCATCATTACACCTAATGGTGTATCTCAAATCCAAATGGACTACCAAGAGCTGGCCATTCTCAGCCAAAGCGAAATGACCAAAAGCCTCCCAATTGGATTATTGCCGAAGCCAGATACCGTACTCACTATTTACAACAGTGGAGATACAACCGATCCAAGTGCACAGAGCTTAACGAACGGATTGAATCAAGCCATAGCTCAAAACACCAACGCGCTCTATCTAGGTGCGACTGAAAGTGAGATTCTAGAACACACTACAGCAATCCTCCGCGAATTACGCCAAAAGTATATCGAACCAGAAATTAGCAAGCGACAACCTTATGAACATCTATTTAAAGCACTCAAAGTACAATCCGACATTGGATTGATTCATCGTGGCGAATCGCTTACAAAAGAATACATTCAATATAAAGATCGTCACAATCGAGCAAAAACCAAAAAATCTGGCGAAGTAGATGCGATTGGTGCAGATGCATTAAAGCCCTACATTATAGCCAATCTTACCAAAACATGTCGCCTCAGCTCTTTCTCAGACAAACAACTCCGACGTTTAAAACAGGAAGGCTCGGTCTATATGCCTCATGCAAGCACTAGAATTATTATTGCTAGCAGTGTGGATCAAATAGAAAACTCAGACGTAATAGTACGAGCAGGCGATACTGTGTTCTTGTCAGACGATGTGCGGCAAGTACAATTCAATCAGCAAGGCTCGTATACAATGCTTAGGAAAGACGAAATACATCAACTCATCTCCCCGAAGTTTATTCCTAACGAACACTCAGAAATAACAACTATCGATCTGGGGAAGTTTGCTTCGTCTCAAATCCAGTTGATAGAAACCATACACACGTTCAGAAAACATAACAACAATCTATCCAGCCTAAGAACCCTCATCTGTGCTGATCTGGCCCAATTAGAACACTTAGACCCCGAACTCAGTCCAGGTGATGTATTAATTATGCCAGACGGCGTATTCCAAATTCAAGATAATGGAGAAACACTGGAAATAATCGCCGAAAAAGAGATGAAAAACATCATTGCACCTGAGTGGCTTCCTGGAGACGATACAGAATTAAGCATTATTGATGATATTGCAGGAAACACCGTCTCCAAAATCCAGCTAATCGATATTCTAAATACCGCACTGCAAAATAAACCCAGTAGCTTATGCATTTGCGACCAAGATGGGGCTAAAATGAATTGCGCACAAGATATTGCATCAAACTTAGTCTATCTTGCGGAACAAGAGCTGCTACGACGCGACATCAAGCGTCAAGGGAATCTCATTTTAAACGTGCTCGATTTAAAAACTGATGCGGAATTTATGCAGTATTATAAAAGATCATTGCCGTCATATTACACCGCACCTACAGAACATCTTGACCCTTATACGGAATACTTTACCGAGATCACAACTAGTTTACGACCTAAAAAAGAGAATTTCGCCAAGCTTTCAGATGCGCAACTCAACACTTTGATCACCCAATGTGACGCTTGGGCCCCAACACTCTCAACCAGAATCATCCGTAGCAGCACCTTACCGCAAAACTATCAAATCGGGGATACCCTCATATTACCAGAAGGTATTTATCAAATGCGCGAAACGTCTGCAGGTAAGATCAAACAAGAATTGATTCTCAGAAAAAGAGACATACCGTCAGATATTGCCGCTCTCATGTATACGCCAGTTACAGGATTAGATGCAATCGTCGAAGATGATTACAAAGATCCTGATGTTGCAAAATTAATTCAAGCCTTAAATCCATATATCCTGAGAAATCCGAAAGGCATGTACCTAAGTAAGATTGCTGAAAGAGCCAATGAATCGTACGGCACAGTCAATTTTGCTTTAAAAGCCATGGCTGAACAGGAATTACATGCTAGAGCTCTAAACCGTTTTCATCCAGAGCCTCGTACATTCAAATCTATGTTAGGGTTTCCCAAGTTTTCGCTCTGGTCTAAAACCAATCAAGCTGTCTCTACAACTCGTACCAATACAGATTTGGGTAAATCTAATCCCCCACCATCCAAAAAGAAACGTACGCTGAAGGAATTGAAACAAGCCGCAAGCAATATGCTCACTTTAAAAAAGAAGCTCATATCGCAACCCTCATTCACAGCACCTAAAACTGGATTGGGTTTCAATACGACGATGTTGATTCATTCCAGTCCAACCGTACAATCCGAGCAAAGCGAACGTACATTAGATCATGTCCAACAAGAGCTTACAGACGTTGCCCTAGATCTGGAAGTAACCTTAAACCAACCCTATCGCACTATACCGAGCCAAGATGGGCATACGATTCAAGTCTTACAGCAAGACACCCTAGTGATGGAGGCAAGTACAGACAATGTTTCTGTGTATAAACCGCTCCTGCAAGTCGACCTTGAGCCGCGCATCAAAGCCGAGCTATTTTTACAAGCTTTAGGGATCCCCCCTACCCATGGACGAGAAAAAATCGAAGTACATGGGGGACATCATGCATTACGTAAGGCGATTCGAACTGTATTTAATGAATATAAAGAAAAAGAGTATTTACAAGAAAGCGCTTCAGATACAGCAAGCGAGACCAGCTCAGATTCAGAAAAAAACATGAAGCGTAAGTCGTAGGTTGGGCCTTGGCCCAACAAATATAACATGGCTCAGCTTTGTTGGGCCAAGGCCCAACCTACGAAATGCCATGACTCAGCTGAGCAATTAAATTTGGCCCCTGGTAAATTAAGCCCGTATACACTTGCAACAAATCAGCACCAGCGGCAATTTTTTGGCGTACCGCATCCGGTGTGGCAACCCCGCCGACGCCAATCAATGCAACCTCATCGCCAACAATATCACGCAGTAACGCCAAGCATGCTGTTGAGCGCGATAACAAGGGCAGACCACTCAACCCGCCACCTTCTTGGGCATGCATTTCGTGCTGAATACCTTCTCGAGAGCAGGTTGTATTGGTCGCAATAATACCATCTATTTTTGTTACTCTAATCATGTCTGCCATTGATTTCAGTGTGTCATCCGTTTCATCGGGAGAAATTTTGACGACTAAAGGCACATAACGCCCATAGTGATCGGCTAAACGTAATTGCGCGGTACGTAACGTTTGAATCAAGCTTAGAAAATATTCTTTTTGCTGTAATTGACGTAAATCCGGGGTATTAGGAGACGAAATATTGAGGGTCACATAAGAGGCATAAGGATAAACACGATCGAGGCAATATAAATAATCTTCTTCAGCACCTGCCAACGCAGTGTCTTTGCCTTTACCGATATTTACTCCGATAATACCTTGATACTGTGCACGTTTGAGGTTCTCTACTAAGACTCCCACCCCAGGATTGTTAAACCCCATTCGATTAATCAGTGCATGGGCTTGCGGCAATCGAAATAACCGTGGTTTGGGGTTTCCCAGTTGCGGGCGTGGCGTAACCGTACCGACTTCAATAAATCCAAATCCCAATTTAGCCAATGCATCCACATATTGGCCTGATTTATCCAATCCCGCTGCCAAACCAAAAGCATTCGGAAACTGTAATCCCATCACGTGCCGTGGCCGCTGCTGCGGCTGTTGAAAACATACCGTTGGCAGATAAGTCAGTGCGGTCAATGCCACGCTATGCGCCCGTTCTGGATCGAGTAAAAACAAGCAGGGTTTCAGTAAAGAATACAACATCACGTCTTATGTAAGTCCCGTAGGTTTGTGTTATACTCGCTGTATTCCAATATTTTTGCAAGCCTGCCATGCGTATCAAATTTTTAATGACGTTATTGATGATTTTTTCCCTCCAAACCACCTACGCAAACGATTTGGACATGCTAGCGTCTAAATGGTCTGACACCGTCATTACAACGAAAATTAAAACGCAATTTACTAAAGACCCTAATTTGAATCCTTTGAAAATCTCAGTGAAAACCAAACAAGGTGAGGTCACTCTAAAAGGACACGCAAAAAATAAAAAAGCATTTGTTACTGCATTGCGCATTGTCTCGAGTACCAAAGGTGTGCATTCTATCGACACGTCTAATTTTGATATTCAGTCCGTGAATTCATCCTTCACAGATGCGTATATTACCGCTAAAATTGAAGCTGCAATTTTGGAATCCAAAGTATTGGATGATGAATCCATTCCACTCGTGGGCATTAATACGACCACCACCAATGGCATTGTCACACTGAGTGGTACAGTGAAACATCGGCACTCGCTCGCTTTGATTCTAAAGCGTATCCACCATATTCACGGTGTGAAAAAAATTAAATCGCATGTCGTAGTTGCTGAAAATCAGCACCAATAAAATACAAAAATGTTCAGTAAACTGCGTCATCCTCGCGTAGAAATGGCACAGTTCTTCGAATATGTACTAAAATGCAATAACCGTTCAGTGAATAATCACGAACACCTAAAGAATGCAAGGACGCTATGAAACCTACTGTCTTAGTCATTAGTTGCGAACATGGGAGCAATAAAGTTCCCAAAAAATATGCACCCTTGTTCCAACACAAGCAATTAATTTTAAAAACCGCGCGCGCTTTTGATCTGAGCGCATCACAAATTGCAACGCGCCTTAAAAAAGGCTTAGCATGCGATTTGGTTCAGGCTAAAGTGACACGCTTACTCATCGATTGTGACCATAGTTTGCATCATGCGCATTGTTTTTCTAAATTTTCAAAAAAACTTCCGATTGAAGAAAAAAACACATTGATTGAAACGTACTATGAGCCCTTCCACCAAGAGCTCCAGCAAAAAATTTCTGCACATATTACGCAGCAACAACAAGTGTTGCATTTATCGATTTATACATTTGCGCCAATTTTGAAAGGATTGTTTTTAAATACTGGCATCGGCATTCTGTATGATTCGCATCGGCATGGTGAAAAAGAAGTTGCACGCATGTTGCATGGCCTACTGAACCAAGAAACACCCGCTTACAAAATACGAAGTAATTACCCATTTTCTGGCACACATGATTATGTGTTGCATTCCTTCAGAAAACGCTTTGCAGAAAAAGACTATTTAGGAATAAAATTGGGTATTAATCAAGCATTGTTGTCTAATGAGGATGAACTAGACTCCGTATGCAATGTCTTAAGTCGTTCTGTTCGTGATTTATTAGAATTATTATAAAAAAATACGATACACTACTTTTCACTCAATCCTACGAGCACGCGAGGCTTAGTTCACCCCAATTCCTGGCGCTCGGAAAAACGTCCACTTTAGCAATTGGGGCAAATAACATAAATATTCAAAGCGTGTCCTGTCATTTTGAATTGCGCTTTGGTTGCAATTT
>CAZBSX010000027.1:0-11491 GCA_964494305.1 uncultured Legionella sp.
AGTCAGGCTATTTTTTCCACCAATAGCCAGGCATTTCGGAAAGTCGTTTTGGTTGAGTATCCGCGCAAGGATGTATGGACGTTGGCATTTCAAACTGGGACACCAGCGTATGCATCGAATACTGATTTGCCTACCGATATGATTTCAATCTTTGTACCGACCACTCCCAACCCAACAGCTGGTTTTTTGCTTGTTGTGGCGAGATCTGAAATCAAAGAATTATCGATGTCAGTAGATGAGGCATTAAAATACATTATTTCTTTAGGTGTTATGCAAGCAGCCAGTCCTGGGCTTTCGCAATCCTCGAAAAACAAAGCGCATTCGGAGTAACCGATGACCAAAAAAGTAATAAGGATATTGCTGGTTCTAATTTTGGTCTATCTTGGATTGTGCTACGTATTTAACCACTACTATTCTAAAAGCATCTCATTGTCTCCTTTACCACCAGAGAAAGTTGTATATTGTAATTCGGGAAAAGCAGATCGAAACAGTTCTATTGTCCGAATTTTGGTCATTGATGGTGGCGGCATCGATGGCATTATGCCCTTAGTGTTACTTAATTATTTAGAAGAAAAAACCGGTAAACCCATTAGTGATTTGTTTGATTTTTTTACAGGAACATCAACGGGTTCCATCATCGTTTCCACCTTAAACATGCCCGACCAGCACGGTAAGCCGAAATACACAGCAAAAGAAATTTTGGATTTGTATCGCACAGTATCGAAAAAAGTGCTCAATGCATCTTGGTTACGAAGAATCTTTACTATTCGAGGGTACGTCGCACCACATTTGTCGATTCAAACGTTACACCAAGGGTTTACCAAATTTCTAGGTCAAGCTACCTTTGGGCAATTGATCAAAAAAGTTGCGATCACAGCTTATGACATCACGGATAAACAATTAAAGGTTTTCAATAGTTGGGACTGTGACCAAACCATCACTCGATACACAACGGCGGATATTATTACTGTAGCAGCCGCAACGCCAACCTATTTTTCCCCAGCTGTGTTGAACGATTATACGCATCATGAGCCTTCAGTGTTTGTCGATGGAATGATTTTTGCCAACAATCCCAGTCTGAAAGCGATAGAAGAAGCATTTACGCTGTATCCGCATGCCAAAAAGTTTATCATTGTGCATCTCGGTACCGGTGGAAATTCTATCGATTTTTTACATTTAAGTGGAGAAAAAATTCAACGTTGGGGTGTGTTAAACTGGATTTACCCTATGATGTCAATTTTATACAAGTCTCAAAATACTGTTATTAAAGACGCACTGATTAATATCCAAAATTTTTCTTGTTCGACCAAGTTTGAGTACCATTATTTCACCAAACCGTTAGCCGTTGCCTCGCCGTTTGATACCTCACCTGAAAATATTCAAAATATTGAAAAAACCGCTGAAGCCTTATTGCTAGAGAAAAAACAAGACTTGGATGCCGTTGCTGCTGCCTTACTTGCAAACTGATTCTTTTCTAGTCATAAAAGGCCTGTTCCATCTTGACGGTAACAATCATTTTGGCATATAGTGCATCCCTAGTAGAATGCCCATCTTTTGTATGGTGTTCGTATTTCAGTTGTGGAATTTTTGAGGAGAAGAGTTGTGAGTGCGAGCAAAAAAGAATCACCGACACAAACCATCGATCGTTTGACTAAAGAAAGAGATATGCTCAAACTAACGCTTGCTGGAATACAAGGCTCCGTGACTGCTGAAGCTCAACTGAGAGAAGCTCTTACTGAAAAAGAGACTGTTATTGTCGGGTTAAATAAGAAATTAGACGCATTACGTAGCGATTTCGATATCTTACAGATCAATCAGCTTGCGGCAGCAACAGCTCCTCTAGAAGAAGCAGCGCAACAATTGCGCGCAAATCTTTCAGAAAAAACAGCCGAACTCGCAAATTTACTGGAGAGGGAGCAGACTCAAAGCCATCAAATCACTAGTTTGCAAGCCGAAATTAGCGCATTAAAGCAAAACGTCACACCAATCGAAAAACAGGTTGCTTTGGAAACTACCACTGCTCAAAACGGTGAATATTTAGCACTCATTGAAAAATTAAAAGCACTGGAAACAGAAAATGCAAAGCTCCAAAAAGCTTCGGTAGAACACGCCAATTTAAATGAAGCCCATATACGTTTGACAACGGATTTTAATGCGCTTACTGTCCGTGAAAAATCATTATTAGAATACGTTGAAAAATGGAGAGTAAGGGGAGAGACCTGGAAACAAGAAAGTAAAGAACTCAACACAACCGTTGAAAACTATCAACGTCAAATACAAAAAAATAACGAAGACTTAACAAATTTGACTGCAGAATATCATCAATTGAGCACAGACTTTGAAGGTCTTACTGTCCAGAACAAAGAATATGAAACAAGCATAAATGAATGGCAAGTAGCAGTAGAAGACTGGCAGCAAGAAAATGAGCAGCTTAAAAGTGAATTACAGCAAATGAACACAGAAGTTGAGAGTCTTACTGCTCAGAACAACGAATATTCAGCGACTGTAGCGCAATTGGATGAGGACCTAGAAAACTTGGAGCAAGAAAATGCTGTGCTTCATGAGCGTACTAGTAGCCTTGAAAATCAATTACAGGTGTTAATTGACGAGAATTCTAATTTGAAAAATCATATGAATACTCTTAGTGTTCAGAACAAAGAAAACTTAACGCTCGGAAACGAAGGGACAATCGTGGAAGAAAAATTGCAGCATGACACTGCTTTACCTCATGCGCAGATTGAAACTCTTCAAAAATTAGCCGATCAGCAATCAAAACGCATTCAGGACTTAGAGACAGAATTGGATACTCTACAACGATCTGTAACCGAAAGAGCGCAGAAGGATTCGGAGTTAAACGTATACTGTGGTCTCCAAACAGGTATGCAACAACGGCAAACCGAGGCATTGAATGCGATTCAACGACTACGGGACGAACTGCCACAGATAAGAGGAAATAAAAAGCGTGCGGTGCTGGAAATTATCCTTTGCTTGGAACAGGGTTTACGTGCATCTAATGCGCAAGATTATTTTGACTCACAGCGCACACATTTAAAAAACCAATTGTATACCCTGCAATTTACAAGTAAATCGTTGCTGAATACGATGCTCAACGTGGTGTTATCAATTGCAGCGTTCTGTGGCGCTGGTATCATACTGTCGCTTACCGGTAATTTGCAAAAGAACCAAGAAAAATACGGCAGTGCGCTTGCATTCAACCTATTTGGTTTAGTTGGTGCCAAACAGCGTGCACAAGGCAATATTCAAGCGGTTGTTAATGCGTTGGATGTTGTATATCGACCATAGTCTGTTTCACTTAATCGCATCTCCGCATAGGCGGAGGTGCGATTAGGTCAATGACTACTATGCATGTTTGCTGTTTTTTTTAGGCGTCAGTAGCTGTTCCAGCGCGCCTACACGTGAGTTTTCCGCTTCAGAATTATATCCGGCTAATAAATTTTGTGCTCTTTGATTGGCAAGCCTTGCTTCTTCAATCAGTGACGTATCTAAGTTACCCTCTTTATCGAGGGCCTCAGGTGAACCCTTTGCACTTATGGGCAATTCGGATAATGATGATAAGTGAGTAACACCTTCCTGCAAGCGACGAGTGATTGCAGACAAATTTTGACTGTCCTGTTGAAGCGATGTGGTCGTCAGGCCTACTTCGTACTCATGTTTCACAAAGGAAGACGCACTAGTTTGAATCATTGATTGGTATTCAGCGAACTCTTGGCTCAATGTACCCAATTGAGCAATAAGGGTTGCCTCTTTGGCTTTTAACAGCTCAATATTTTCTTCGAGAATAACGGAATTTTTTTGATATTCCTGAAGGTTGCACTCGGCTTTTTTAAGATTATCGCGCAAACGTATATTGTCTTGTGTCATTTCCAGATTCATTGTGCATAAAACCTGTAAGGTCTTTTGCAATTCTGTCTTAGTTGTATTGAGTAGATTAACTGAGTGTTCTACAGATGCATTTTGTGCCTCTAAATCGTGACTAATTAATTGATCTCGCTCTTGAGTAACTTGATTATGGTTGATCAGCAAAAAAGGAATAACAAGCGATAAAACGATGCTAATGATGGTGGGTATAGATAATAAAATCGCAACACCCGTAAACACTATACTTGCAACTATTTTTAACCACCAAGTTTGCTCACCATACCAATGAGCTGCGTACCCCAAATAACTCTTTTTGGCATTATAGCGTTGAATCAATTGTATAACGTTGGTTGAATAGTTTCTTAGGCTATCTTCTTGCTGATTTAAGGCCAAGATTTGACGTAATGCTTCATTTTGCAAGGTTTCTAAAGCGGGGACTACAGGAGAAAGTAGATCTAGTCCGTGTTCCATATTATTGTTTCCTTCGGATTGTTACATTACTATAATCACCTGATTTGTTGCTAGGTATACCACCTTGCTGCGAGAATAATTTATAATCTACAGGTGAAGTGTGTCTGCAGTTTTCACTGGAGGGCTCCTGGTTTTCCGTTGGACCGATCATATTAAGGAGGCTTCTTTGTCGTTCAGTGATATCAATGAGCTCAGCTAAGCGCTCTGATAATTGAGCATTCGTAGCAGCGGATTCTCTTAAACTTTCTTTGAGGGCTTGATTGATTTTCTCAAGCTCAGTATTTTTCTCAATTTTTCTGTATAGCATTTTTTGGATATGGCTGATAGCTGGCCATTCTGAAACCACCATTTGTATACTCTGATTTGCGCTGGCTTCAATCGCTTGAAGATTACTGACAACCAGGTTGATTTCCTTTTCTCGTGTAGCAAACGTGCGATTAGTGTGATCCAATGCAGACGACAATGTGGTTAACAAGGTCGACATCTGTTGATACTCCGTTTTCATTTTTCCTAAGAGACTGATGATTGAATCAATCACCGTATCTTGTAACGTGCGATTCGCCTGATCGACACTGCTATTGGTGCTTTGTATATCAGCGAGCATACGGTCAAAATCAGTAAGAATCGCACCAAACTGCTGTTGTTGGTTATGAACTCGCGTTAAAATTTGTTGCGCATCATGTTGCAATTCTAGCGCGTTGTCTGCATGGGCCGTGATTCTCTGCTCACGTTGTTGCCGATCGCGGTTATTTTCTTGAAATTCGTTCGGCGTACGTTCACGACGGCGACTCATGTACGCTTTATACAGCACATACGCAATGGCAACAACAGCGACGCCTACACAAACATAAGTGAAAACAGTTCCAAGGCCAGTGCCCATCAATGTTTGAATGCCCAACATGCAATATCCTTATTGTATTTATTCTTTTAGGGGCAACCATAACGAAGAAGTCCAGGGGAGTCAATATCATTTTAAGTCCTTAGAGTGCTGAACCAAGTAAATTATTGACTATCCTTCTGATCTGGGGCAAAGTTTGAATTCATTCATTGCAGAGGACGCTGATGTTTAAAGTCACCATCATTATCGGGAGTTTACGCCAAGCTTCCCTGAATCGTAAATTGGCACACGCCATTATGCATTTGGCGCACCCACTTTTAAGTTTTTCTATCTCTGCAATCGATGATATCCCTTTATATAATCAAGATCACGAAGCAAATCTTCCAGGCCCAGTCGCTCGATTCAAACAAGAAGTGAGAGAGGCAGATGCTGTGTTATGGGTGACCCCAGAATACAACCGCTCCATTCCTGGTGTCTTAAAAAATGTAATCGATTGGGGAACACGTCCAGCAGGCCAATCTGTTTGGGATGGTAAGTTAATGGCTGTCATTGGCACTAGTCCGGGTGCCATTGGTACAGCAGTTGCGCAAGACCACTTGCGTAGCATTATGGTGCCTTTGGGTGCACTTGTTTTGGGACGGCCTGAAGTTTATTTGGTGTATCCCGAAGGATTAATCAATGATAAGTTTGAGATCACCGTCCCAGCAACGCACGAATTTTTACAAAAATTTGTCGAACAGTTTGCTCAGAATATTAAAAAATATAGTTAGGATACTATGAAGATAATACATTGTTTTTACGCAATCATACTGCTTAGTTTAAGTATGGCATCTCATGCACAATCCTTGGCGACGAAACGCATCTTACAATTGCAAAATAACCAAGTCACTGTGTGGAAAACTATTATTTATCCAAGTACACAGCACATGTTACCCATGCATAGGCATGAGTATAATCGAGTGATTGTTGCATTAACCGATGGTACACTTAAAATCAAAACAGATAAGGGTATTGTTCATTATCTACGTCTCAAAAAAGACAGTGCATATTATTTAAAAAAAGATGTTCCCAATGAACGCCATAGCGATCAAAATATCTCGGGATTTCCGATAAAAGTTATGGTGATTGAATTGAAATAACCTGGGAATGGCGCGCAAGTAGATCCAAAACCTCTGCACAGGTAGGCCATTGATTCAGTTTACCCAGATATTCGCCACCCCAGGGTCGACAGCGCTGCGGATCGGATTGACCAAAAATACCTAAAGTAGGTGCTTGCACTGCGGCAGCCATATGCATCGGACCGCTATCGTTCGCAATAACTTGCGTAGCACGCTGCATTATGGCTGCATAAAGAGGAAGATTTATATTCGGCAGTATTCGCAGATACTTGCCAAATTCCTGCTCAAATTGCTTGATTTCAAAAGGAGCTGGGCAAGCTAGTAGTGCAATCCCTTGTTGCGATAATGATGCACATAAATCTTGCCAATAAGGCCAGACTTTAGATTGTTTACCAGCGCCAAATCCAATAGCACCAGGGCAAATCACAAAAAAGTCTTTCTGAATTTGATAGTGTTTTAACAAGACATCGGCTTGTTCACGGTAAACATCGGCAATAAGCAGTTTCGGATTTTGAGGGGGAGCAAGAGGTTGATCGACTGCACACTGAGCTAATTGCCAAAAGTACTCAATCTCATGTAATCCCGGTGTTTTAATTAAAGAGCGATGGAGAAACAATTTCCTGCCAATCGAGTGGTACCCAATGCTTTTGATACCGGTCAAGGCCAGATGCAGCGCGCTGGATAAACTGTTTGTGAGCAAAATGGCGCGATTTACCGTGGTATTTTGGTACAAAGCGCGTGCTTTCCAAAAATTTGAGGGCAGGGGATGTGTCGTATAAGCGTATGCTGAAAATAAATCTTTTATCCATGGTTTACCAAATAGTTCGAACGTAAACCCGGCAGTGCTCAGAGCATCTAAGGTAGGAAGCGTCATGATGACATCTCCTAACCAATTAGGAAGTCGAATTGCTAAATGTGGTTTACTCATCCGATAGCGTACTCTTCGGCGTTCGCGTTAGATGCATTGTACTGGGTTTTGTTCGGTCGATACAACTCTATAAACTCACCAAGACATAAACCTGCAAATGCAATGAATACATAGCCTATGCCGGTATTAACTAATAACGAATCCGAGAAATTAGCAATAAAAAAAGGCAAGAGTACCGCGTGTAAAATGGGTTTCATGTCTTTTAAGTAGAAGCTCATCTGACTTAAAACCCCTAATAAAATCAAGAATGCCGCAATGCCTAATATGCCGAATTCACTCGCCATTAGCCAATATTGGCTGTGCGGATTAGGCAAGGGATGCCCAGGTTCAAGCTCCCAAGCGGGAATTGGATTATCATTAAAATATTTTGGTGTAAAACTACCCGTGCCGTAACCCAAGATAGGTTTTGTTAGAAATAAAGATTTGGCATAGTGATGAAACTGCAAACGAAAACCAAGATTAGAATCACGGTGACCTGATTGATAGGCCTGAAGATCCTGTTTCACCATGCCAATGCGCTGTAACAACATATCTGGACTCAGTTGTTGCACCAGAATAACTCCGCTGATGGCAACCGCTAGCATGCTATAACGTACTATTTTCATAGAAAAATGCTGTACAAAAAGGAGAAAAAATAAAACAGCATAAATTACGTATCCGGTACGCCCAATATTAATCAATAGAACCTGAATACTGAATAAGGCAACCAAAAGCCCATAGCCTAATTTATAATAGTTGAGGGGCGTATGAATACCGAGCCAAGCTGCCAAATACGCAGCAAACGCGATCATATAGCCGGTGATGATATGATTGTAGAAGATCTTACCTGGATCGAAAATATCATCCGGTGGCGGCAGCGTAAACCAATAGATGTAAAAGGAAATCAGGCAGGTAATGAGCATCCCTAGTAAATACGCATGAATCCCATAATATCTAATTTTTTTGTCAACAAACCCAACTGCAAATAAGGGTAAATAGAATAATTTACAATATTTTTCCAACATCGCAAATTGCTGGGTAAAACTTGCAATACTCCAAGTGCACGCAAGCAATACTAGTCCGCAAAGCGCAAGTACCGCCCAAGTCAGTGGTTTGGCCAAAATCCAGCGTAAATCTTGTCTATATACGGGTGTTACGAGTGCCATGATAATGGCCAAACCGACACTAATGCTTTTTAAACTTGGGCCTAATGTGATGCATAACATGAGTACGACAAAGGTCATCGGAATTATTGGTATTACATGGTGTTTTTTCATAACAGGGATTGACGTTAGCATGGTCGTAGTATGAGCGAGAAGCGTTTGAAAATCAAACTTACTCAGCCAAGTCAAAATCTACTATTGTGCTATAATATGTCTATGTGGATTAAAAAACTACAAAATGCCATTTCCAAAACTAACCATTATCGATGGAGACGCACAAAGAGATATTTGTGTGATTGATGGCCAACCCTATTACTGCTCTTCGGGTAATAATTCAGATATGGCGGGCGTATGGTTGCCGTTTGAAGGATTTGATCTTCCTATATCTAATCTAGTACCTTTGTATTCCAAACCTTATGCGACCGGTGATGCTAATAATATTGACACCCATTTCCCACTCACAACAGCAGTACCTTTGCAAGCCTGGGCAAGCGCACAACCTGGTGGCCTCGTGCACAGCGAACACTATTGGGGTCGTTACAAAAATATAAAATGCTTGTATACGTCTTGCCTATTAACTACGCCAGCAGATCGCATTCCGGTAGAAATACGGGATGCTGTAGCTCACGATGTGGGTGTTGCTCTAGAGCCCAGTCCATCTTTTCGAGTAGAAGAGCATTCCCAAAGCACTATTCGCTTAAAAACAATAACTGCTGAGGATGTAAATCAGCTCAATACGATTCTAGGCCAGATGGGGTATCAAGCACCGGCAGATCCGCTTGTGACACCAACTCCCGCGCTTCAAGTACCTCAAGCATACATTGCATACAGCCAAAGTGAGATCCAAGCAGCACCGATACCTCCAACAGCCATAGCACTAGGAGAATCGATTACTGCTCGACATGTAGTACCTACACCAGCGCCAGTTGTATTGCCACCTTTATCTGTGGTGACGACTACACCAGCTAACACCTCATCTAGCTCATGTTATACTTGGTGTTGTGGAAAAAAGGATGAAGATAAAGATCCGAATGACAACAACTCATCAGGCCCACCTATTCACAACCCAATGGAGCGTTAGTGATTTTTGATGTGTTGATACTCATAACTGCTTGTAGAAATAGTAGTAAAAATAGAAGGTTTCCAATGACTATACCATGAAGAAACCTCAGCACAAGAATTTGTAATGCGCGTAACGTCTGCTGAACGAAGAGCAGGATTACCAGGTCTTAAAACCAATGTCGTTATATGAGGATGGTTAAGAAATAACTCCGCACCGGTTAAGCCAAGATGATTATTCGACAAGTTAAGCATTTTTTGGTGAGACTGCTGCAAAATTGAGATCTGCGTATCATTTAACTGGTTGAACGCCAAGCTCAAATGCGTCACGGCAGATTGCGCTAAACATTGCAGGACGTGCGATGTTAGACTTGCAGGATTATTATCAAGCGTGACCGAACGCAAGTTTTTGCAATGCAGGATGGCCAAGACATCGTCGGCATTGAGTGCGTTAGAAGTTAGATCGATACTTAATAAACGTGTGTTTTTCTGAAAATAGACTGCATCGAAATTTTTAATGCGATTTTGTCGAAGGATGAGATGCTGCAAGGTGTTATTGTGTAACAATTGATGAACACCTGTATTTTGTATTTTGGTACTCGACATATCTATTTTTTTCATTTGAAGTTGTGCCAATGCTGTGGTGCAGCTGTCTGTTAATGCGGGATTATAAGAAAGATCGAGCATATTCAAGCGAACACGAGGGTGCGCTTGCAGTAATTGGCATAATTCACCCAAATCCTCCTCTGAGAGCCGTGTATTTTTTAAGCAGATTTCTTTCAATGACGTATCATTTCTTTTAATACGTTCACGCGCTTCCGATAAGCTAGTCGCAATTGGAAGTTCTGTGCTTTTTGTGGCCAAAATTCCGAATTTAAACATACGCAAGCACCCATGGATAACGAATTATGTTGCTTATTATACCCTATTTAGAGCTAAAATTAAACAACTTTGGGTTTAATTGCCGAGTTGCAAGTTAATCGGGACGTTTTTTTTCAAGATATTAGGATGTGTTGATTAGGTTGCTATGTGCCAAGTTTAAATGATACATTTTTTGTATTTGGTTTTATGATTTACTAAGATATTTTATGAAAGAATTAGAAGAAAATATAATCAATTTGTACGGTGAAAAAGGAAAGCAATGGCTTGCTAACCTACCTCTATTAGTTGCGAATTTAGAAAAGAAACACGGATTAACTCATTTAAAACCTTTTAAAAATTTAACTTACAATTACGTCTTATCCGGCTTTCAAGGTTTACAGCCTATTGTCTTAAAATTGGGTCTTGATCTTTGTGCCTTAAAACGAGAAGGACTTGCACTTAAAGCCTTTGCAGGGTTTGGTACGGTTAGCGTGTTGCTAGAAAATGAAGGCGTGCTACTACTTGAGTGCGCTGTTTCTGGTGCTTCTTTAAGACCTTATTTCCCAGAAAAAGATAATGATGCTATTCAGATTACTAGTAAATGTTTAAAGCGGTTACATCAAGCTCCAACACCTAGCGATCATGGCTTACCTTATCTCAAGGATTGGCTCATGTCGCTGGATAAAAATCTTGATATACCAACTGATTCTCTGCATAAAGCAAGAAGGCTACGGGATGAATTAATTGCAACTTCTGCAAAGTCTATTTTGCTCCATGGCGATTTACATCATGATAATATTCTACAAAATGGTAATGACTGGGTTGTTATCGACCCTAAAGGCGTGATAGGTGAGCCAGCCTATGAAATTGCGGCTTTTATTCGAAATCCTATACCGGAACTGCTTGAGCATCATAATGCCTTAAGTATTATTGATAACCGCATCACTCAATTTGCTAAAATCCTTCAAGTATCAAAGCAACGAGTCACAGACTGGTGTTATGTACAGGCTGTGCTTGCATGGGCTTGGATATTAGAAGATAACGGTGATGACACTTATTTTAGAAAATTAACTGAATTATTTAACCGGTACTGATAATATCAAAAGTGACGTTTCTCTCGTGCAAAAACTGACCAACACGCAATCCACTCCGTTGCTTGCGGGCTTTGCTAGGGGTATATCATTGGTGTCCCAGG
>CAZBSX010000028.1:0-11208 GCA_964494305.1 uncultured Legionella sp.
CAACCTTAGCTGGGCTAACATGAAATAAATCCATCAGTGTCGTATAGGTCAAAGGTACGGTTGTTATGTCCATCATAATGATGAAAAAACCTAGACATAATCCAATGAAAGGGAGATATTTCCTTAGCATTTCAAGTCCTTATGTTTATCAGGCAATGATCTGTAGAGCAAGATGCCATGCTGGCAATTTGGTCCTTCCACACGTATCAATCTGAATATTTAATTTCTTTTTCTTCTGAAAATCTTCAATTGCGGCAGCATTACCTTTATATTCTATTCTTTTTACAGACTGAATTTTCCAACCCGATAATTCGATGTTATGCGCAATGTCTGACAGTTCATTGGCCAATGGCTTTGGCATGCCGTACAAAGAAGGGGCAAACGTGATGAGATGGAACACGGTATTTTCTGACGCTAGCCGATACATTTCCGTTAGATAAGACACACGGTGTTCAGCAGGTATTGCATGATAGGTCGCAGAATCTAAAATGACATCGAATGGAGGTGAAAGTTTCGTTTGGCACGCATCGAGGACCTGAAATGAAATCTCTGTGTTGGGGTAAAACTCTCGACATTTCTCAATCGCAGTTGATGATGTATCAATCGCGACTACGTCAAAACCGCGATCCGACGCTGCCTTAGCATTACGACCAAGGCCACATCCCACATCCAGTAGACGCCCAGACACTGGCAGATTATCAAGAATGTCACATACAATGGGTTGTGGCTCGCCTATTTCCCATGGAACATTAGTAATTTCAGCGCTTTCAAGTAAAGATTTACCGTTGTAGACACCCTTAAAATCTGCGCGATCATATTCGCTCATTCTCCACTCCTTATATCGCACAACAACCTTAGTTATACTCGAAAACAATCCCTTTCAAAGGTTTACACAACCTCAATCAGACGGGCAGACTCGAATAATATGGCCATCTGGATCTGCAGCGAGAAAAGTACGACCAAAAACCTCGTTATAGGGCTCTCGAATGATCTTGATAGCAGAATTTTTTTGCCATTTTTCAAATAAACGATCGACGTGTTCGTTGGAAGGCAACATGATGCCAATCTCAGAGAATCGGGTGACAGTAATATCTGGCATTGTCCCACCAGTCCATATTGCAAACAACGCGTCGCCTCCTGCAGAAAATGCCACATAGCGAGGACTTGCAAACACCGGTTGAGTATCGAAAATTGTTGTATAAAAGGCGGTCGAATTTCCGATATCCGATACGTAAACCAGTTGAAGATTGGGTTTGGGCGATGTGTCCATCATATCACTCTCGTATAAGTCCATTTTGACGAAGAATGTTAGGGTACTACAACCACTATTGTCAAGACAAAAGTTGATCTAAGATCGTGTTGTTGGCCGCTTATATGTCATCTAATTGTTAGAATTTCTCGGGATAAAAAATAACCGTTTTTGTATATGGGTAATTGCCAGCCCTATCTAAAATGTGTTAAATATTCCCACGATTTTTACTATGAATAAAAGGGAATACAATGACAGCATATGGATACAGTGTTGATCCTAAAACGATTGATCAGCATGTGCGTTCCTATCCAGGTATTCAATGCTGTGTCACTTTGCCTATCACTACCTTATCCCATACCGAGCTAGTGAGTTTCATCACCCTTTCCGACAACCAAATTCCTCATACCACTGCCGAACAAAGTGCAAAACAGATTGCGAACTGGAGGAGTATTTATGAGGAATTATACGCCCACAGTGTCATAAAACATGAGTACTGGTTTAATACGTCGGGTTGGAATAATAGTTACACCAAGAAACCATTCGCGCCTAAAGTAATGCATGCATGGTTAAACGATACGCTCGATAAAATTAAACTGTTTCACCCAAAATCTGTGCTAGAAATTGGTTGTGGTTCAGGATTAATTTTATTTGGATTATTGAATACGATTACATCCTACTGTGGCATTGATATGTCAGAAAGTGCAGTGAAGCAGCTGCAAACATTATTTCAGAATCAAAACGACATTGTATTCTTCACGGCAGATGCGAATAATTTTGACTCTATCCGCGACATTCGAGATAGAAAATTTGATTGCGTCATCATCAATTCTGTTATTCAGTATTTTCCATCCGTGGAATATCTTAAAGTCCTGCTTAGAAAGTTACCTAATTTTTTAACCAGCGATGCGCATATTTTTTTTGGTGATATTAGAAATTATGATTTACTCTATGCGTATCATGATTCAATGGTAGAACATAGAGCAAAGAAGAAACCCTATCAATCCAAAAATGACAGAGAAGAACGTACCTTACGAAGTATTTTGAGAGAAAGAGAATTATTGGTGTCTCCTGATTTTTTTAAATATCAAGTTCAATTAATGCATCCCGAAAAAAACGCTAAGCTCTTCCTATTCAAAAAACAACATATTAACGACAATGAACTCAGCCTATTTCGTTATGACGCCGTAATTCAAATGAAACAGCATACCAATAAGACTACGAAGGAAGTTGTGTACTGCAATGCTTACTCTTTAGATGAAATAACCGCAATTGCCCAAGCGACTTCTTTTGAGGATAAGGTGCTTATTGTCTCTTGTATCGATAAAACACTTTACAAGCTCAATAAAAAAATTGCTAAGCGTTCCAGTAAGACGTCATCTTCTCGAAAATATTTTAAAATCCAAGTTCCTGCTTTAGTAAAAGCGGCAACGTCTTTAGGTCTGAACGTAATGTGCATGCTCGATGCAATAGAGCCTAGTCATTTTGACGCGATCCTTTACAAAGGTGAGCCTGAGCTTATCGCATGCGGTACCAACACGTTCATTAAAATCCAGCATGCAAATCAACTCTTAAATATTGAGCATGACGTATTGGCATATTTAAGAACAAAATTACCTGGCAATGCGGTGCCCATTTCTATTCACACCATCCATTATTTTCCGCGTACTACCAACAACGAAATAGATACAGATATTTTGATAGCTGAGCACGTTAAAAGAACATCCCAAGGGAAATAGTTCAAAATGACATGGGGTGTACGCGCTTACTATAGTGTGCAAGTTCTTGATGGCTCTGTATCAAGATTGCTAACACAATGTATGCCTGCTTGTTCAAATACCAATTGAACCATTTCAGGTTCGAGACATTTATTTAACTCGCCTACAATGTCTTCAAATAAATGAGCACAATCAGCGTGCAACATTTTAACGAGTTTCACCCTTTGCGTACAATCAACATATGGAAAAATTGCAGAAATGGTGTCAACGACTTCTTTATCGGATACCGACGCTACGCTTGCCATATAAATTGCAACAATTTCATCCGGCGTCAAGACTGAGCGAATAAATGGCATTATTTCCTGCTCTTCTGTATTCATATGGTCAAAATAGAACGCTATAAATTTGGCTAAATTTAAGTAAAACTGATAGCCGCGTTTATCTTGAGCTAGTTTGTTGATTGCTGAATGTTCTTCTTTAAATGTACGTAAGTCTGCCACCAAATTTGTTAATGCGTCATTGGAGTGCTCATGTTCTTTTTGAAGCGCCATCATGTTTGAAAATGCGTTCGCTTGTAACATCGGTTGAATAAAGGCATCTTCTCGTGCTGCATGCCCTGTTAAAAAAGATTGAATTTTAAGTATGGACTCAAGAAGTTTACTCACTTGATTGATATCGGAATAATCTGCTTTTCCAGCTTCGATTAAAAAGTCTGCTAGTTGTCCTCTAATGGTTGTGTGGATAAATTTATATAAGCTGTAAGATGGACTGGTAACGGGCAAATCTAGACTCATAGCCATTGGGTTAGGTTGAGTGTTCATTTTTGGAAATACAGGGATCAATTTGGATAAGGAATTTCCGGGGCTATCGTGTTTCGTTAAACGGTTCCCTATCAAAAATAAGTTTAAAAACGACGATATTAAACGCATATATAACTCCTAAATCGTGGCCAACACTCAATGTAAAACACACTGCTCATTTACTCAGTACAGTACTGCCAATGGAGTAATTCACCCCGTGCAATGGTAACGACTGATCCGGATACGATGATAGAATCGAGTTCCGCTTCTGAGCCCATCACCTTTGAATACATGATTGAACGACGCCCCATTTCAACCCCTTGGCAAATCTCAATCTGTTGCCCAAAATCAACAAGACCATACCGTATCAAATGCAAGGCAAGAGGCCCCGCAGCAGAACCAGTCGCCGCATCTTCAGCCACGCCATAGGCAGGCGAAAACATTCGTGTCCGCCATTGCTTGTTATTGCCTGCAAAACAATTTACAGCTACGTCAGGTAACTTGGCTAGGATGTTAAGATCGGGTTTAAGCTGAGATAGGGCTGCTATACTCGGCAATCCAACAAATACATGTCTCGGCCCATTGTAATAAATTTCTATTGGAAGTGTCGATGTATTTAGGCTTAAGCCTTTTAGGAGTAATTCAGCCTGGTCATATTTTTGATACGTTGGGATAGGCTGTTCCATTTGGGCTGATACGATACTACCATCATCGAGGCGATCGAGCGTTAGCGGGATGATACCCATGGCCGTTTCAATATTTAGTTTTTTGGTGTTAGTCATGTTACCGAGAACATAGGCTGTTCCAAGGATGGGATGCCCTGCAAATGGCAATTCATTCACGGGTGTGAAAACACGAACATAGGCATCTCCCCCTGTCTTAGGGGGGAAGATAAACGTCGTTTCTGATAAATTCATTTCTTTTGCGATGCGTTGCATGTCGCCCGCATTCATGCCAGATGCGTCCGTAAATACTGCCAGAGGATTCCCTTCTAACGGTTTATTCGTAAATACATCGACAACCACATATTGCTTGAACACTCTATGCCTTCCTCACATCTATGTTTATAAAAGAAAATATTCCAGTCTTTACAGAACTCTCGTTTCAGGGTCCTGGATGCGCAATTTGAGCCGTTCAACAGCGGCTGATTTTTGTTAATACTTGGTTAAAATAAGCAATGCATTGATTATGATTCAAACGGGGATCTAAGGCACTATCATACGCTCTATTTCCAACTAGTTCGTCAAGAGAATCGACACATTCCAAGATATCTGTTTTATAAGAGGCCTCAAGATGCAATCCTCCTAAGTCAATGTCGTTCTCGCATAATATGTCACAGGATATGATTGTTTCTTCAATGAGATCTTGCAGTAACCGATATTTTTTACCCTGTCTATCGCAATGCGTATTACCATGAAGTGGATCCCACATCCATATCACATTGAGTTGCGCTTGTTTGATTACTTGGATAATTTTGGGCAATTTATCTCTGACATGAGTGACCCCTAAGCGGCCGATAAGAATAATCTTTCCAATCTGGTTTTGAGGGTTTATTTTTTGTATCACCGAAACAATCGATGCAATCGATGCATCTGGCCCTATTTTGATTGCCACTGGATTATCAATTTTGGATAAATAATCCACATGGGGTTTGCTTTCAAGATTTCGCATTCCAAGCCAGGGTAAATGCATACTCAAGTTGTACTGAACTTCTTCCCTGATTCTAGTTAATGGCTGCTCGTACGCCAGCAAGAAACACTCATGGCTAGTAAATATTTTTTCCTCACCCTCTGCCAAATGTAACAGTATTTTTTTTGACGCATTATAAGCTTGTAGCATTCTGTATGGGTCGGGATTTCTTGAATCGCTCAAATTATTTGCATGCTCTGCATTTATCATGTCTCCGTGATATGCGTAAACAGATTGTTCAGCAATTATTTCCGTTGTAGAAGAGCGTGGTTTTGCATACTGCCCAGCTATTCGCCCAACCGTAATAACGGGAATTTTAAGCACGCGCTCAACTAAACGCTTGAAAAAAATAAGCTGCTCATATTTATAATGGGTTACATTTTGACACGCATCAGCAAATCGTTCAGCACAATCGCCCATTTGAATAATAAAAGCTTGACCATGAAATACGTTGATGAAATGTTGGTGCAACAGAGCTACTTCATTGTGCTCGATCAAGGTAGGGAGAGTGGCTAATTGATTTTGTACATCAGCCAGTAAATTATTGTCGTTGTATGTAAGTTCATTCGCACTGATCATTTTTCAAAAATCTCCCTATTCCATATCATACCTTTTCCTGAGTATTTGTTAGAACAGGCGCTACTCCCCAAGAACCTTGTGGCCATAACCGAACAAAAATTGAAACGCCCAAAAGATACTTGAAATCAATAATGAATGTCAAATTTTATAAAGAATAATTTTGATTTATAAACGATTGATTATCTAATTTTAACCCGTATAATTCGCATAATAATTTGTGACCCATCCACCGAGTTTTATGACTTCATCTTCGACAGATATAACCTTATTTAAAACTGCGCAACAAACTGCAATTTCAATGAGAAACACAGAGCAAAAAACACGAATAAAAGCAGGCGTAGCCATAAGTTTTCAGACATTGGCTGTCGGATGTAATTTAGCCTTGATCTATCTGTTAGGGGAAAGTATCGATCAGATTAATACTGGAAGCTCTGATGAGAAAGTGAATATAGGCAACAAAGAAGCTGCGTATTTAATTTATTCTGGACTCGCATTAATCGGAAGTATCACTCTTGCTGCCAGTAGTAGATTACTTACGAGCGAGGTAAAAGCTGAATATGCGGAAAGCCTAAATGCCCAGGTGATGAAGAAGTTCTCTGAATTGGATTTAGATTACACGTTGACTCATCCGCTAGGTTGGTTTGTACAACTTATTCAGCATGGTTTTGCTTCGCAAGAAGCCATACCACTTTGGATAGATGAAATGTATCCTGCTGCTTTGGAGCTTATATTAGCGAATACTGCTCTATTCACGATAGATTGGCAACTAGGCTTAGTGTTCGTAGGCGCATTAAGTATCGACAGTCTGATGATTCACATAGGAACAAAATCGATTAAAAATCTGTACCAAACTCAAGAAGACAATGCTTTTGTCTTCTATCGTAGCTTAATAGCCAGAATTCAAGATCATGCCAATATTCGGCTGTTTGGTCGTACTGAACAAGAAGTTCAGAAAGGGGTATCTGATTTGCACCGTTATAGTCTTAGCGCTGCAAAAGTATCTCAATCACCTGAGCGTAATGGTCTCATCCAAGGGGCTTGGGGCGTTTGTGTTTTTACAATAATGCTTTCAATATTATCAGCAAGAAAAGATAGTGAGCGATTATCTGTTAATTATTTTCCTATGTTATTAATCTACCTTGTTCAAATGAGTAAACTATTTGATAGAACAAGCCGAGCAGCAAGTAATTTATTGATCTGTGGTGCGCGTATGTCAGCAGTGAATCAATTTATGCTGATGCCGATTAATAACCCGGATGCAATAAAACCACAATCGTTTCGAATTTGTGACAAAACATCTTCAATCAAGTTTCGCAATGTAACATTTCGTTATGACAAAGAAACCATATTAGATGACGTATCATTTACGGTTGAACCTGGTTCTAGCACAGCTATTATAGGTTTAAGTGGCACAGGAAAAACCACTATCACTCAATTAATTCTTCGTTCGTATGTCCCTGAAACGGGGACCGTAGACATTGCAGGTTACGATGTTGGCAAGATCAGAACCAAATCGTTGTGTACGGTAGTTGGGCTAGTGCCTCAGCACCCACGTTTCCCTAATGGGACCTTAGCACGCGTTTTGAGAGATGCTAACCCCGATGCTACAGACCAAGACCTGTACCTTGTGTTACAAAAAGTTGACTTATCAGAATTCGCCACGCAAGGGGGATTAGCCAAACTTGTTGGTGAAAATGGTTTGAAATTATCAGGTGGCCAAATGCAAAGAATAGCAATTGCCCAACTTTTACTGAAAAAAGCGTATATCTTAATTTTTGATGAGCCTACATCTGCCTTGGATATGGATACAGCATGGAATGTAGCTTCGGCTGTTGATCGAGAAACTATCGGTATTACTTCGTTATTTGTAACTCATAATCTTTTATCTATTTCCACTCGTAAGGCGGATAAGATTATTGTATTGGCCAACGGGAAAGTTGTACAGCAAGGTCCTTTTAACCAGTTATTAACCCAAACAACGGGGCATTTTTATAAGGCACTCAACAATTGTTGCAACCTTAACGGTATAGATGTTGAGGCTATTGTACCTATGCCTGAAAGAGCGCGGCTGCCTATCTTTGATCATAAAAGAGAATTTAAAGATGATATTCCTGAGGATACGGTCCTTTCTACTAGCCACAACCCTACAAACTTGAGAAGCAAACTACTTTCAAGCGTTTAACATATCGGCCACTAAATAGTAAAACACAGATCTTCTTCGCCTACGTGTCGCACATAAAGCACGGCACGTGGGCATTTTGACTAGCTCATTTAGCTTGGAATACCCTCTCTTTTAATAGACGGAATTGGGATCCCAAGTGCGCGCATCTGTTGATAAGGATTCATAAATTCTCGATTTTGTTTGATCTTACCATTCTCCATTAAAAAACTGTGAATAAAATGGTTTTTATAATATCCCGGTGGGTATCCAGGAAAAAGAATTTGTCCTTCTCCGTCACATTCAACCCAAAATCGATTAGGATCTTGTGTGTCAAAAATTTCAATGTTTTTCCACTCCCAATCTGGAAAACATTTTAGGGACCATTCTCCATGAGATTTTAACCCTTGATGTCCGTGACAAACGATGGGGTCAATTGTATCCGCAGTCCATAATCCACCGCTACCATCTTCCACAAATAGCTGGTATCGCGTTAGACGGCCCTCTCCTTTTCTACTCATATAATCTTCGACGACGCTACGATTTTGATTACGAAGCAGTGTATTACTCTGAATACTGCATTGTTCATTCATTTCAACTACCATATCAAAACTCCTTTTTTTTATTATTTTTATCCACGTTGTATATGCAAGCTACCTAAAATTGAGCATTGGAGGACACAACACACCCTCAACTGTTGCATCGACATCAAACGTCAACCGTACAGTGGGCGGATAGCCGATTAATTCGGTTGCCCGATTGGGCGGAAGAGGCTGACTCATAAACTCAGGCGACTCCCAAAGCATGACCGCACCCCACAGATTGTTTGTATCATCGGATATCCAAAGCTTACATTTCAAGCCTTGAATCACACGCCAAGGATCAACCCCTTCACGTTCAAGATGTTGACGTAACGAAGCAATGGTTTGATTCGACGCATCTAAATTCCACCAAGAAATTACCGTTTTCATATTTTTAGCACGCTTTTTATGCCCGTAGACAGAATACGAATCCCATGTGTTGTTAACAGAGATTCGGGATGAAACTGAAATGAAGCATAATAAGGTCCACGAAGCGCATGGATATCGCCTGTTTCTTCATCCCAACTGATTTGTGTGGCATTAAAATTGGGTTTTTTAATTCCAATTGAATTGTATTTGGCTACATAAGTGTTATAAAAGCCGACTTTTTCTTGAATACCGAACAAATCAATGTCACGCTGAACCCCTTGATTTGGGGAGTCCCGACGTACTAACGGTATTCCCAATTCAAGACACAATATCTGATGACTCAAACAGACAGCCAAAGATGGGCGTTGCTCAAAAAGTAATTGAGCCATTATAGCTTGCATACAAACAATACGTTGATCACTTCGATCTCGTGGATCACCAGGACCAGGACCCATAACAATTAAATCCCAATCGTCATCGAGCAAACCTGGTTCGTTGTATCTACGTGTCGTAACCCGCAGCCCAATGGCGCTTAACTGCTGAGCAAGCATGATGGTAAAAGTATCTTCGGCATCAATAATCAACGTCTTAAGTTGCGTAAACGCTGGCTCTAAACAAGTGCGCTGGCTGGGTTCAGAAAACCAAAATTCAGATAAAAATGTGTTCCTTTGTTCTAAGGCTGTTTGAACGTTGGGGTGCGTTTTAAACATGGATCAACTCCCGTGTCTCTTGCATGGCACCAAACAGAGCTTTTGCTTTTGCTCGAGTTTCTTCAGCTTCGGAATATGGATCTGAATGGTGTACAATCGTTGCACCTACACTAATCTGTACCTGTCCTTGGCCATCAATACAAGCCGTGCGAATTAATATGGTTGAATCTAATGTATCATTTCCTTCAGCGTCTCTGGAAATTAAAGCGGCAACACCGCCATAATACCCACGTCCTGTCGGCTCATATTTCGCAACAACTCGGCAAGCATTCTCAAGAGGACTGCCTATGACGGCCGGCGAAAACATGGTTTCATGTAAAATTTTTAGTGGATCTGCGGCGGTTTGTCCTTGGATTACATACTCTGTATGCGCGAGTCGTGACATTTCTTTTAAGAACGGTCCTGATATCCTACCTCCTTGTGGACAAAAACGGCCCATCATTTTAAGTTCTTCCTCAACAACCATATAGAGCTCATCAGCTTCTTTTGAGGTAGAAAGAAAATTCATAACACCTTCAAGTGTAGGCCCGGAAGGAGGGTACCTATACGTACCACTTATAGGGTTCATTGTTACAAGACCCTCCTCCAATTTGACATGTAACTCAGGACTTGCGCCAACTAAAGTATCCGTTCCGGTGTAAATTAGAAAGGACCAATGCGCACCTGTTTCATTTTGCAAAAGACGTTGGAATATTATCAAGGCTTTTTGAACCGTATACTCAGTGATATCCGCCATAAACTTACGTTTGATAACAAAATTCGAACCTTCTCCGTAACCAATCTCATCCTTAATGATGCTTTGAACCATATCAGCATACCTAGCATCATCTATATCAAAATCCCCTGCAGAAATTTCAACGCAGGCTTGGGGAACCTGATTTATAAAATCACTGATTTGTAGGGTTTCATATTCATCAACATCCATAACAAGCAAGGGCGTTTTATCATCAACACAAGAAAAATGACGCTCGTGGAGTTGCTTATAGGGTAGTAAAATCAGTGTAGCATCAGAGCGTGTTAATGGAATGGCATCCAGTGTTTCAAATTGACTGATTTTACCTGAAAAAATTTCCAGTATATTGTTTTGATGAGCCCGTCGAAGCACTGCAAACGGTTGTTGACCCGATTGCCCCGATAATATTCGTTTCAAAAGTGGCTGTGTCATAGAACAATCCCATGGGTGGGAATAACCATGGCACAACATGCCGCGGCATGTTGGATCGCCATCATGTGCTCAGCCAATGAAAATGCAGCAATAGCATCCGCAACCAAGAACGTTTCTATGTCGTGAGAAAATGCATCAATTGCGGTGCTCAATATACCAATATGGGCATAAACGCCGCAAATGATAAGTT
>CAZBSX010000029.1:0-11086 GCA_964494305.1 uncultured Legionella sp.
TGCCAAAGATTTGAACCATGTTTGGCATCCTTGCTCTATAATGAAAAATTTTGAACAATATCCACCGTTAATTATCACCCGTGCACAAGGCTCGTATTTGGAAACCAACCAAGGTAAATTGATTGATGCCATTTCCAGTTGGTGGTGCAAATCGCTCGGCCATGGCCATCCTGCTATCCTTGCTGCCATTCAAGATCAACTGACACGTTTTGAGCATGTCATGCCGGCGAATACCACGCATCCCAATTTAGTTGCTCTTGCGGAAGAGTTGGCAAACATCAGTCAAAAGCAGCATGTCTTTTTTGCCAGTGATGGCGCGTGTGCAGTTGAAATTGCATTGAAATTGGCAGTCCAAGCCACAGCACTCAAAGGTTATCCGAACCGAAAAGAGGTGATTGCACTACAAGACGCTTATCATGGCGAAACCTTGGGTGCACTAAGCGTCAGCGATATGGGAATGTACAAACATGCGTGGGAAGGCATGGGCATGACATGTCATTTTTTAGGCCCTCTTCCTTACGTCGATCAACCTGAAGACCCATTATGGTCCGATGCGCAAGCTCATTGGTCTCGCTTATTACCCAAGTTAGAGGCGTTACAATCTCACGTTTGCGCCATTATTGTCGAACCAGTCATTCAAGGTGCCCATGGGTTTCGACCGTACAGTGCCGATTTTTTAAATAAACTCGCTGCATTCGCCAAACAACACGACATTTATCTCATCGCGGATGAAATCATGACTGGGCTAGGACGAACGGGGCAATGGCTAGCGAGCGAACATGCCGCAATCAATCCGGATATGATTTGTCTTTCTAAAGGACTCACGTCCGGTTCGGTTCCAATGAGCTGTGTTTTAATTGATCATGCCTTATACGATTTATTCTATCATGAACGCGATCCTGAGCGGTGTTTTCTCCATTCGCATACTTACAGTGGTAATGCTTTGGCAGTCGCTGCTGCATTAGCAACTGTGAAAACCATGCGCCAAGACAATATCAATCAACAAGCGCGTGATTTGGGGACATATATGCTTCGTCATTTTCAAGCCGCAACACAATCCTCTGGTTTATTCTCTATACCACGCACGCTCGGTGCTATCGTCGCAGCCGACTACCAAGGTCCAAATAGCCTGCAATTTAATCATGCACTCATCAAAGCCGCACAAGCCAATGGGGCGCTGCTGCGTCCAATGGGTCAAACGCTCTATTGGTTTCCCCCTCTCAATACGAGCCAGCAAACGATTGATGATTTAGCTGACATCACTGAACGTTCAATCTATACTGCTATAGAGGATATGACACGATGTACTGTGTAGGGTTAACTGGACCGATTGCCAGTGGCAAATCAACTGTAGCACAATTATTTTCAGACTTGGGCGTAACTCTCATCGATGCAGATCACATTGCGAAACAAATCACTGCAAAAGGGACGCCCGCATTAGGCCAAATCATTGCCCACTTTGGTCCAAGATTTTTAGATGCCTCAGGAGAACTCAACCGGAGATTGTTACGAGACACTATTTTTCAAAACTCGCATGCACGCCGTTGGTTAGAACAATTACTACACCCCATGATTCGACAAGAAATCGAAGAACAGCTGGCCACCCCACCCCAATTATATTACATGATTGAAATTCCACTTCTCTCCAACCGAACAGCGTATCCTTATCTAAACCGCGTTTTATTGGTGCTCACTGAGCCAAGTTTGCAAATGCAGCGCATCACACAACGCGATCAGCATTCCATATCTGAGGCAAGTGCCATTATGCAAGCACAAGTCGATGAACAAACGTACCGAGCTGTAGCTGATGACCTTATTCTGAATCATGGGTCTCTCTCGGATTTAAAAAAAGCCGTTTTACAATTACATCAAACGTATTTGGACAAAGCTGACACTCTTTGAACAAATAGGGTTGCAACCTTTTATCCAACGTTTATAATGATGGAATAGTAGGTTGGGCCTTGGCCCTCACATAGATTCATTTAATTTAGGTAGCCTTTTGTTGAAAAAATTATCCTATTTTTGGAAATCAGGTCTCTGGGCATTGATGAGCATGTTGTTTGTCGTCACAACGGTTGCCATTGTTCTCTACGCGTATGCACAAAGCCAACTGCCAGACGTAGCTTCCTTGAAAACCTTAGAACTGCAAGTACCACTTCAAATTTTTACCAAAGATGGCTTATTGATCCAAGAATATGGTGAAAAAAGGCGTATACCTCTGACCTATGATCAAATTCCCGCTACATTGATTCATGCACTACTCGCCACCGAAGATCAGCGCTTTTTTGATCATCCTGGTGTGGATATTCTAGGATTAGGCCGCGCGGCAGTCAGAATGATTCAAACCGGAACTAAATCGCAAGGTGGCAGTACCATCACCATGCAGGTCGCACGCAATTTTTTTCTCAATCGCAAAAAAACTTTTTTACGCAAATTTAATGAAATTATGCTCGCCATAAAAATTGATCAAGAACTCAGTAAAGAAAAAATTTTAGAATTATATTTAAACCAAATTTACCTGGGTAATCGTGCCTATGGCGTAGGTGCTGCAGCACAAATTTATTATGGAAAAGCCTTGCAAGATCTTAATATTGCGCAATTGGCCATGATAGCCGGGTTACCGCAAGCACCTTCTACGCATAATCCCATCATTAATCCAAGCGCTGCTCAAAAACGTCGTGATCACGTTCTCGAACGTCTGTATGAAGAAAAATATATTACTCAAGATCAATACCAAGAAGCGCTTCAACAACCCTTGACTGAATACTATCACGGGACTCATTCACAAGTTCGTGCACCGTATGTAGCTGAAATGATTCGTCAATCTTTGGTTGATCATTTTGGTCAAGAGGCCTATACACGTGGTTATAAAGTCTATACTACGATTGACAGTCGCCTACAAAATGCGGCCAATCAAACCACAGAAAATCATTTGTTAGCCTATGATCACCGACATGGTTATCGTGGTCCTATTGGAAGAGTTTCACCGTTCGACTCGCCAAACATGCGTAAGGAAAAACTCGCACAATTCCCTACTATCGGAGATCTACAACCTGCCGCTGTGTTGTCCGTCGATGAACGCAGCGCCACTGTTGTCACGCAGAAAAACCAAACATTCCCTCTATCCTGGGACGCTATGTCCTGGGCACGGCCTGAACTCAAAAGAGGTTTCGTGGGACATGCGCCCACCAATGCGCACCAAATTCTCAATACTGGCGATATTGTCTATATACGCTGTCAAAATGAACGCTATGAATTGAGCCAAGATCCTGAAGCCGAAGTTGCTTTGATCGCACTCGACCCCACTAATGGTGGTATTTCAGCGCTAGTCGGTGGCTTTAATTTTGAAAAAAGTAAATTTAATCGAGCTACGCAATCTGAGCGACAACCTGGTTCTAGTTTTAAACCATTTCTTTATGCTGCTGCTCTAGACAAAGGATATACTTTAGCGACTGTGATCAACGATGCGCCCATCGTCATTCGTGACCCCAGCCAACCCGAATGGCGTCCGCACAACGATAATTTAAAATTTGGTGGACCAACTCGATTAAAAGCGGCGCTCACGTTTTCTCGTAATCTGGTATCCATTCGCATCCTCGATGACATCGGTATTGATTATGCCATTGACTACGCTACACGGTTTGGATTTAGAAAAGAGACATTGCCTCACGCATTATCTTTAGCGCTTGGCAGTTTAACGGTAACGCCAATGGATCTCACCGCGGCGTATGCTATTTTTGCAAACGGGGGTTATAAAGTTGAACCCTCTTTGATCGATCATATTACGAACACCAAAGGGTATGTCTTGCTCCAGGCCAAACCGACGCAAATCCCTGATGCTCAAACCGATACTAGTCCAGATTTGCTTGCGCCAAGAGTATTATCTGCCGAAACAGCTTTCCTGATGAACACAGCGCTCCAAAGTGTGATTCAGCAAGGCACAGCTAGCGCTGCCAAAGTGTTAAACCGTAAAGATATTGCAGGAAAAACCGGAACAACCAACGAACAAGTCGACGCCTGGTTTGCTGGATATAACCAGGATTTGGTCGTCACCACCTGGATAGGATTTGATACACCTCACCCACTCCACGAGTACGCTGCGCGTTTGGCGTTACCTGTATGGATTGATTTTATGAAAATTGCGTTACAAGGTAAACCTGAGCATAGCTTACGTGAGCCCCCGGGTATCATTTCCATAGGCATTAACCCAGACAATGGTTTACGAGCCAGGCCTAATCAAGTCAACACCATCACGGAATATTTTTCAGAGAACGAATTACCACCTTTGGATGAAGAATTGCCGCCGGAACCAGGTAATTCGTCGAATACGGAAGAGAATTTATTTTAGGAGTACGTCATGCGGATTGGTCACAACACCTTACAAACCAAACAGGCAATACAAGTTGATGATAAAACGTATCATTACTTTAGCTTAAAAAAAGCTGAACATATTTATGGTCAAGATATTCAACGCCTACCGTATTCTCTAAAGATTCTATTCGAAAACTTATTACGTTTTGAAGATGGTGATACGGTCACTACAACCGATATCAAAGCGTTGGCTGAATGGCTGAAAACCAAAACTTCTAATCATGAAATTGCATTTCGTCCTACTCGAGTGCTCATGCAAGATTTTACAGGTGTACCTGCTGTCGTGGATTTAGCTGCAATGCGTACTGCATTAAAAGCAATGGGCGACGATCCCAAAAAAATCTCGCCCCTTACACCTGTAGATTTGGTAATTGACCATTCGGTGATGGTAGACGCTTTTGCGTCGGATACCGCCTTTGCGACCAATAGCCAAGTTGAAATGCAGCGCAATCTCGAACGCTATGAATTTCTCCGCTGGGGACAAAAAGCCTTTGATAATTTTCGTGTTGTTCCCCCCGGCACCGGAATCTGTCATCAAGTTAATTTAGAATATCTTGGTCAAACAGTTTGGCATACCCAAATTAATCATGAATTATATGCTTACCCCGATACCTTAGTCGGTACAGATTCGCATACCACGATGATCAATGCGCTAGGCATTTTAGGCTGGGGCGTAGGCGGCATTGAAGCTGAAGCCGCAATGCTCGGTCAGCCGGTATCGATGCTGATCCCTGAAGTGGTAGGTTTTAAACTACACGGCAAATTAAATGAAGGGGTGACCGCTACCGATTTGGTCTTAACCATCACTGCTATATTGCGTAAAAAAGGTGTGGTTGGAAAATTTGTAGAATATTACGGTCCGGGGTTGGCTAATTTACCATTGGCCAACCGAGCAACCATTGCCAATATGGCTCCAGAGTATGGTGCAACCTGTGGATTTTTTCCCGTAGATCAAGAAACCCTGCACTATTTAAAACTCACAGGACGTGACGAGCATACGATTAAATTGGTCGAAGCCTATTCTAAAATACAAGGCCTGTGGTACGACCCGACTCAACCCGAACCCATTTTTACTGAAACATTAGAATTAGATTTGGCGACCGTCGAACCCTCCTTAGCAGGACCCAAACGCCCACAAGATAAAGTGACTTTGCACAGCTTACCGCAAGCCTTTCAAACATTCTTAACGGAAGCAGGCAAAAGCCAAGACGATCAAACCACATACCCAGTTTCTGATACAAATTACGCGTTAAAACACGGGGCCGTCGTCATCGCTGCGATCACCAGTTGCACCAATACGTCCAACCCAGAAGTCTTAATGGCCGCGGGGCTGCTGGCTAAAAAAGCCCGAGAAAAAGGCTTATCGACCAAGCCTTGGGTCAAAACGTCTTTGGCACCAGGCTCCAAAGTGGTCACCGATTATTTGCAACACGCGGGCTTACAACCCTATTTGAATGAGCTTGGTTTTAATTTGGTCGGCTATGGATGCACGACTTGTATTGGAAATTCTGGGCCACTCCCTGAACCTATTGCAAAATGTATTACCACCAACGACTTAGTTGTAAGCGCCGTTTTATCTGGCAACCGAAATTTCGAAGGTAGAATTCATCCCCAAGTTCGTGCCAATTGGCTAGCATCGCCACCCTTAGTGGTCGCATATGCACTGGCTGGAGATACAACACACGATCTGAATCAAGATCCGCTAGGCCAAGATCAGCAAGGCCGTGATGTGTATTTAAAAGATATCTGGCCATCCAATGCTGAAATTGCTCAGGCGATTACTCAAGTAAAATCAGGTATGTTTCAAAAAGTCTATGCTGACGTTTTTTTAGGCAACCAAGATTGGCAAGCTATTCCTGTGAATCCTAGTCATACCTATGCTTGGTCTAATACCTCGACATATATTCAACACCCTCCTTTTTTCCAAAATTTACAAAAACAACCTGCGCCCATCTCTGACATTCAAAATGCTTATATTTTGGGATTATTTGGCGACTCTATTACAACGGATCATATTTCTCCTGCAGGCTCAATCAAAGCTAGTTCTCCAGCCGGATTGTATCTAAAATCTAAAGGCGTTGCGGAAGCGGACTTCAATTCTTATGGCGCCAGACGAGGTAATCATGAAGTGATGATGCGCGGCACTTTCGCTAATATTCGGATCCGCAACGAAATGACACCCGACATCGTAGGTGGCGTTACTCGCCATATCCCAACCCAAACTGTCATGCCAATTTATGATGCCGCAATGCTGTATCAAGGTGCTCATCAGCCTTTGGTCATCATCGCCGGCAAAGAATATGGTACTGGCTCATCTCGGGATTGGGCAGCAAAAGGGACTGTATTATTGGGCGTTAAAGCTGTCATTGCTGAAAGTTTTGAACGAATTCATCGTTCCAATTTAATTGGTATGGGAGTTTTGCCATTACAATTTACAGAGCAGGTCACTCGACTTAGTTTAGGACTGAAAGGCGACGAACGTATCTCTGTGAGTTTTGATCAAAATTTACAGCCTGGCGCGAGATTACCTGTCATCATTCAAGATACGAAGGGTCAGCAGACTATGATTTACGTAGTCTGCCGCATCGATACCGGCAACGAGCTAGAATACTATAAACATGGTGGGATCCTTCAGTACGTACTAAGAAATTTATAACGAGAGATCAAAAATACATAAAGAATATTGAATAGAATACACAATCTGTTAAAATAATGCCACACTTGAATTGATTGGTACAATATTTACTATGTGGCCATTTATAAAAACCTATTTCACACGCGCAGTGGGTCCTTTGCTATTTGCTGGTAGTTGCGCTCTGTATGCGCTGATCTCATCTATCGTACTACCATCCGTTGCGACTCTGGGGCTCGCTTATTTGCTAGGCGCATATGCGCTCACCTATATGTTAATTCCTCTCATACTCAATCGGTTCAACCTCCGCTATGACGGACGTATTCGCAACACACAAATGGCAACTCATGGCGTAACTGCCTTTCTTGTATTCGTTAGTATGCCCTATATTTTTCCTCATTATTTTTTATTGTTTAATGCCCTTCCCTTCGTGCTCCCAAACACAGCGTTCGTACTGACTACTTTCTTAACAGCTTATGAAATCAGAATTCGTAGCAGACATTATACTAACCTAGGCGATGCTTTTTCTCTCGTCAAAATGATTTTCAACCCACGCGTTCGTTTGGTGCGATTATACCGAATAATCATGCCAACACCGCCAGCTAACTTACCACTCACTGATACTGAAAGAGAGGCGCTCGTCGACAGACAACATAGAGCACTGAATCAATTACCCAACCAAGCATTTATTCCACGGAGTGAGATTGATACTATTGCAAATATTGGGAACGACGAAAGAAGAAATCAAGCTGTTCTCGAAATGAATCGCGGGTATATCAATTCGCTAACGCCTGAACAACAAACTTACTACAGAAAATATCAAGAGCTCACTATAAAATTTAGTCCTAATATCGCACAGTGCCCAATCTCTCTTGAACCAGTAACATTAGCCACACAAAATGAATTTATTCTGGTAGAAAAAAGAACCATCGGCAATGCTCGTAAGCCAGCCAAAGCTGTGCCTGCAAACTCATATATTTTTCAACGTTTGAGTTTTGACACGAATAGAGCAAGTCAAGCACCTAAGCCAAGAATAGCGGGTTCTGAAGACCTGATAAATACGCCGGCAGCATGGGAGGAACACGATACGGAATATAAATGTCATGAGTATGCCTTAGTGCAAGGTCATCCCCTCAGTTTACAGTTATGTGAAGCCATCGAAAAATTTAACATCAGTTTGGGATTGGCGCCCGGTGCTGATTCAGGTGTACCGAGACAGCGACCTGTGCCGCCACCAGCCGATGCCGCGACGCATGTGGAAGCGGAGGAGGTGCTACCCACTGCAGTATTCGTTCCAGAAGAAAATACAGCATCAAGAGGAGCTCCTTTGAGTCCTTCACCAGGTACTAATCGATTTTCCCTCAACCCTCCTCCTCCAACAGCTCGCCCAACAGCAATAGCAGGAGAAGAACCTGTAGTGGCTGAACCCATAGTAGAGCATTCAGACCAGGCGGCAGCGCAAAATTTCGGACGGACACCATTTTGACGTAAGATCACTCATCCGGAATAGACATCAAACTCGCGTTACCACCAGCCGCAGTGGTGTCAACCGTAAACGTGCGCTCCACACATAACCGTTGTAGATAATGCGGACCACCCGCTTTCGGTCCTGTCCCTGACAAACCTTCTCCGCCAAACGGCTGCAAACCAACCACAGCGCCAATCATATTCCGATTGACATAGCAATTTCCCACATGAACGCGTTGCCGGATATACTCGACTGTAGAATTAAGTCGGCTATGAATTCCCAGCGTTAAACCATAGCCAGTTTGATTAATTTGCGTAATCACAGCATCCAATTGATCACGTTTGTACGTAATCACATGTAAAACCGGACCAAACACTTCTTTTTCAATAGCCTGAATATGATCAATTGCAATCGCTGTAGGTGGCATAAAATATCCCACATCACATTCTTTTGGCAATGTACATTGGTAGAGGACGTCATACCGTGCAGATAGCGCAGCTACGTGAACCTGTAATCCTTGCAAAGCTTGTTTATCAATCACCGGACCAAGATCTGAGGTGAGCCAACGCGGATCTCCAATAGATAGCTCGCTCATGGCACCTTGTAACAAAGCAACCATGCGGGGATACACTTCTTCTTGAACAAATAGCACGCGTAAGGCCGAACAACGTTGACCGGCTGAACCGAACGCGGAATTCATAACATCCAACGTGACCTGTTCCAATAACGCTGATGAATCAACAATCATCGCATTTTGTCCACCGGTTTCAGCGATCAGTGGAATAATTTCTTCGCGAGCGGCTAAGCTCTGATGAATACGATTGGCAGTTTGAGTCGATCCGGTGAAGATCACTCCTTTGATGCGTTTATCAGCAACCAAAGCGGCACCCACGGTTGCGCCTGAACCTGGCAATAATTGAATCACGCCCGCAGGAAACCCGGCTTCACGCATCCATTGCACCGCATGGAATGCGATGAGTGGGGTTTGTTCTGCGGGTTTCGCAATCACACAATTCCCCGTCACCAAGGCCGCAACAATTTGGCCTGTGAAAATCGCTAAAGGGAAATTCCATGGACTGATACATAGAATTGTACCCCGTGGATGTAAACTCAAGGTATTCCGCTCACCGGTGTATCCACGAAGTGTCACCGGTTCTGCTAGCAGTTCTTGCGCTTGCATTGCATAATACCGACAAAAATCTACCGCTTCACGCACTTCACCAATCCCATCTGACCAAGTTTTACCCGCTTCAAGACATAAAATAGCCAAACATAAGGTCATATTTTCTTCTAATAAATCGGCAAATCGCAATAAAGCGGCACTACGCTCAGCCACTGAAGTCTGTTGCCATTGCGCAAACGCAAGATCAGCTTCCACCAACGCATGCTCAATATCTTCACCACTCGCTGGAAATACCGCTCCGATGACCTGTTGGGTTTGCGGAGACTCCACTTGAAGTGCATCACCCACTTGTGGCGTCTGCGTACCCACAATCGGGCCAGCTTGCCAATACAGCGGTTCTAATGCGGCTAAATCAGTTTGTAATTGCGCTAAAACGCTGCGATCCGACAAATCGATGCCTTTGGAATTTAACCGTTCAGGGAAAATATGTGCTGGCAATGGAATGTTTTGATTAATTTTACTCACCAAATCAGCGGCTTTTTGCACTGGATCAGCGACTAAATCAGTAATCGAGGCCGAATCATCCACAATTCGATTGACGAACGAAGAATTAGCACCATTTTCTAAAAGTCTTCGCACCAAATACGGCAATAAATCTTCATGGCTACCGACAGGTGCATAAATGCGACAAGGAATATTATAGCGATTCGCAGGCACGATTTGTTCATATAATTCGTTCCCCATACCATGCAAACATTGAAATTCAAAATCGCGATAATCCCCAACTAAATTCAGAATTAACGCAACTGAATAGGCATTATGCGTCGCAAACTGCGGATAAATCACATCCGTCATCGTCAGTAATTTCTTTGCGCAAGCCTGAAAAGACACATCGGTAAAGACTTTACGAGTAAACACAGGATAATCACTCAGCCCTTGCATTTGCGATTTTTTAATTTCACTGTCCCAATACGCGCCCTTGATCAAACGCACCATCATCCGACGATGATTCCGACGGGCCAAATCTGCGACCCAATCTAACACATAAAAAGCGCGTTTTTGATACGACTGGACTGCCAATCCAAATCCATTCCATCCCGAAAGGCTCGCATCATTAAAGACACGTTCGATCACATCCATCGATAATTCGAGACGTTCTGATTCTTCGGCGTCGACCGTCAAACCAATAGAATGTTTTTTTGCCATTTGCGCCAGAGCCAATAATTTGGGGGATAAATCAGCCAAAACGCGGGCATGTTGCGCCTCTTGGTAACGCGGATACAGTGCCGATAATTTAATCGAAATACCTGGTTTGGCATACATGTTGCCAATATCAGTCGCTGCCGTTCCAATACCTTCAATTGCTTGTGCATAGGCTTGAAAATACCGCTCAGCATCAGCTTCAGTGAGCGCGGCTTCTCCTAACATATCATAAGAATATCGGTAGCCTTCTGCTTCCTTTTTCTTGGCTCGTTTTAACGCCTCTTTAATC
>CAZBSX010000030.1:0-10753 GCA_964494305.1 uncultured Legionella sp.
GCGACATATTATGAAACAGTTAATCATTACCGCCAAACGGTATTATCTGCCTATCAAGATGTTGAAGATGGGTTAGTGGAGACGTATCGATTACATCAAGAGATTGATAGCCAAAGTGCTGCAACCCAAGCATCTTTTCGAGCATTATACCAAGCGCGACAACGCATGATTAATGGGATGGATACCTATTTGGATGTGTATTCGATTGAAGATCAAGCCTTGCAAAATCGAATTGATTTGATTGAACTGAAAATCCAAGGACAAATGGCCAGTGTCCATTTGATCAAAGCCCTCGGCGGTGGCTGGAATATCCATCACGCGATGCGTAATAAGATCTAGGCGTGGATACCTATCAAATACAATTAGCGTTAAGCAAGGACTGATATTCTGTTTCCACTTGCTGACTTAATTTTTCTGCGCCATGAAAGAATCGATGTTGTAATTGAGTTTTCAAACCTTTTTTAGAAATGGTTTCTTCAGTGCTTGTCTCTCTTGCGTTGAAAGTACCCGTCACTGTATTACCACGAGTTGTCATTGTATAATTTTGAGAGTAATCTGGGTTAGTCTCATACATAAAAGGTGACGGGGCCACTACTGATGCGGCATCGGCGAGGTGTCTGTAATGTGCAATCAATGGTGAATACCAATTTAGTATCAAAAACCCGACGATTACAAAGAGCGCAAAAGCAATCAGAGCAGCCATTGTTTGGCCCCACAATATGAACATCATAGCAAGAGGTCCACACAGTACTATAGACATTCCTATGCAATGATTTTCCATATTTTTCTTGATTAGAAGATAATGAGTTTTTAATGATGTAGAGAGTTCTGGTCCATCAGTTTTGATCTTAAGCAGGAGTGCCGCCATAAAATCATGAATAGATTCGCTATCATTGAATTCTATAGTGTTTACTAAGCGATCTACTGCGTGGTGAGCAGTTTCATTTTTAAGTTTGATTAAATCGCTGATATAGTCAACCACGCACGCATTGGCTTGAATCATAAAATCTAATGTCAATATTGCGTCAAAAGCTTGCGATTGCTCCTGACTGTCTGATGGCGTTTTTTCTGCTGCTTCAAACAATGTGGATCTTACATGCTTTAATGCGGTAACATACGTTTGAACGTTGTGGAGATGTCTGTGGTCCTGTGGCATGGATTTATCTTGCATTATAGGTCCCTTTGATCTGTTTTTTTTCATATTGTACGATAATTGAATTAATGATGCAATAAAAACAATGAGCGCAACTCTCATTCAGCCAAATTTTCTGTAGGTTGGGCCTTGGTCCAACGAGCTCTATTGAAGAAACGAAAGCGATTCGATGACAATTGAAGAATAAATCAATTGGTTTTGGTCACCAAACCAATGCCCTCTGTTGGGCCTTGACCCAACCTACGCGATATTTTTCTCAAAAAACACTCCATTTATGCAAAAATAGTCTATATTGATTATATATGATCCATTATGGGGTAATCATCATGGGTAACATGACACGTACTGAGTTTGACGACGATATCAACGCATACAGCGACGAAGCCATTGCGCAGTTTTTGAAACGGCTAAAGACACAGTCTTTGGACGATCTACTGAAGCTGCAAATGGATATCGCAGAGAAATATGCGACCGCGACTGAGCAATTCAAAGCGCAAAAATCTGAAATTAATGCAGCGAGATATAAATATTTTGCACTTATTTTGATTGAAATATTTCGTGAAATTTGGCGTATCGTTGTCAAACAGAAACCGACCACTCGGATTAAAAAGTTAAACAACGAAAAATCAGACTTAAAGAAACGATATGCCGAACAAAGTAACAAATTTCATGAGGAACTCTCTCTCGTATACGATTCTATTGAAGCGATCAAAAACTATGCTCGAGAAATTACTGAGAAAGAAGGTGAATTGACGATTATCCAAGAGGTGATTGAATCTGTAGATAAAGCGTATCAGGGCATGGAAAGCGGTGATCAGCACGATGTGCATGCACTTGAAGCCCAACTTGATACGCACCTTGAAGAGCGCGATATTTTGACTAATTACATCAATGCGCTCTATATCAATATGGAAACACTCATTGATGGGCTTGCTGGTTTATTTGATGATTACTTACCCGAGTATGCTCCAAAGAATGTGTTATCCAAGCAATTGGCGGCGAATAAAGAGAAAATAGCCGAGATAAAACAGCGTTGTAAAGAGAGCAAGCATCCCATCTTGACCAAACTTTCTGCTTTTTTATCACATCAAACCGAAGCAAGTTTAACTGCTTTGCATGCTGAAATGGTGAAAGATAAAGCTTTATTCAGCAATCGTGACATAGGTAATATCCTTTGGGATGCGGTTGCGATCTATCCCGTGATCAGTCCTGAGAAAAATAGAGAGCAAGCGTTGTTAGATTACCTTGAGTTGAAAGAAGAGGAATTGGCCGCGCTTACAGAAATGATTGAATCAACTGACGCACAATTGCAAACACATGAGAATAAATCGATGCGGAAAACGATCGATCACTGGGTCCAAGATCGCGACGCTTTAACCACAGAAATGACCAATCTCTTAATGTTGCACCGAGATATCTTGAGTGGAAAAAACACGGATCTTCTTGAGAAAATACATGCTCTGGCAAAACAATACAGTGAAGGCTCGAAAATACTTGAATTAAAGCACGCTTGTGCCCAGATTCAACATCCGGTGGCGAAGGCGTTACAGTATTTCCTAACCTATCGGACCGACGCAAGTTTTCAAACGCTTCAATCTGTTATGGCGGGTGATGCCTCGTATGTAGAATCCAGAGAACTTATCCGAGTATTGGAGGGTGCAAGTAAGATCGATGAGCGTATCACGACAGAAAGTGAATTACCTTCTATTAAAGATATTCAGCAACATTATATTAATAATATCGCGGATAAACTCCAAAACTTGGAGAGCGCAGAAGATAAATTGACAGATGAACGTGTGGATTTGGTGAATGAATTAGTGGAATTGAAGCGTCAATTAGCTGTTATGGAAAAAAAATACGAATCGATTACTCAGCTGAAAACCAATACTGCTGCAGGCTACCATAGCTATCTGTCACGGGAAAAACTGCATGCAATTCAAGCAGATGCTTCAAAATATACGGAGTTTTTAGCGACGACCAAGGATTTATCGAATGTGAAATCGGACATTCGAGATGTGGAAAAAGAACTTGACGTATTGAATCAAAAAATTCGTGACGTGAGCGAAGAAAAAAGAAAATGTGTCATAGAACCGGTCCTATTTACACCTGAAATTTTGCAAAATTTACTGGAAAAATGCAAACCAGGATCTTGGTTGCGTGCACCTCATCCGGTAGTGGCAGCATTAGCAAGCTTCTTGAAGTATCCAACCCCGTCGCTATTGGCGAAATTGAAATTAGCTATGGAAAATGCTCCTAAATACCAGGATGAAAAGCAAGTGATGGCTTTATTGAATGAGGCCAATCGCTACTATCCGTATATTTTGCATAATACACACGAGCATGCTGTACAACCACGATTGTTTCAGTTTTTTAGTGAGCATTATAAAGCATGTTCTAGTCCTGACGATAGAGCAAAAGAGCCTGAACATAAACACCTGGGTCCTAAGCCACAATAGTTTTGATTATCTGAAACAGGTCAAGGTAATGGTGTTGCCTAAGCATAACTTGACGGATGTTCCTAACGGTAATGGGTGATTCACTGTATCATGGCCGATGCCTTGAATGTGGATCACCGGCAGGCCGCACGTGTGTGCAAATCGCTCTAACACCGGGAGAATTAACGATGTGCCGTCAGGTTCGTTACCCCCGATGCAATCTCCAAAGATGATTGCTGCAGCGTCATTCAAGATTCCGCTTTGTCGTAAATGTTCTAACATGCGATCAATGCGATAGCCACGCTCCCCAATTTCCTCTAAAAAAATAATTTTTTCTCGACCATCCATTTGCCAAATGGTTCCAATACTGGTTTGGATCAAGGATAAATTGCCCCCGGTGAGCACACTCTCGATCGTCAAATTTTGTTGTGCGGCAAGATTTAAAGCCGAGCCGCGAAATTCAATGTGGTCTTGTCTCCCCAATAAAAGCGATTGTAATGCAGTAGTCGATTCGGGGGAAAATTTGTCTGGCGCAAGTGCGCCATGGATAACAGGCCATTGCCAGTGTTGTTGTAAAAATAAATTTAACGCTGTGATATCACTCATTCCAATAAACACTTTGGGGTGTGCTGGGGGCGAGATTTTACTCAACTCAGGAATTAAGCGCATACTCCCGTAGCCACCACGTGCGCAGAGGACGGCTTGGGTTGCTGGGTTGTGTAATGCATTTTTTAACGCTTCGAAACGCGCATCATCGGAATGCGCGCACAATAAATCATGGCCAAATAGAGAATGACTTACGATGCAATTGAACTGCCACGCATGGAGCACGCGTTGTAGAGTGATGATATGCTCATCAGAACAACGAGAAGCGGGTGCGATGATTTCGATGGTATCACCCGCTTTTAAGATAGGTAAATTGAACATAGCTGTCTAATGCACGCGTTGAACGTTTTTGATGTAAATCTTGGCGTTACGCCGCACTTGGGTCTTGGCTGCGCTACACGGGTAGGTTTTACTCAAGCCTAATAACGCAACTTCAGAAACCGTCATTTTGGATTTATCACTTTCTTGGCTTGAAATATCACGGTAAGTTTGTTGAATCAAATTATGCAGCATACCCCCGTCCAAAGTAAGGGTCCTAGGTAAGCAAAACAGAGGTGTACCGTTGCGGTCGGCAATGGTATTCGCAAGTGCCAAGCTTTCAGCGACAGATTCGCAAGTCAAGAGCAGGACATTCCGTGCCGATTTGGCCCAGATTTGTGCTTGTCCGTCTGCTCTGATTTCCATCTTTGGGATATTATTGACGATCCCCATGTAATGATCCATCGTATCCGCGTACACCGGAAAGAGGAGGCTTAGTCCGAAAACGAACTGAAAAAATGTGTTGTGTCGCATACTAGGGTCCTCAGTTTAGCCCATGCGGGACTAACCAATGCAGTTTAAAAGCTAAAAATAGAAAAAGAAAGAGTAATAATGATAAACTAATGCGCCAAGTCAGTGCTTTGACGGTACGCTTGGATTGACCTTTATCGCGGACTAAAAAGACCAATCCGCTGGTTAGTGCGCCCAGAATGATGATCATCGCTGTAATGACAATAATTTTGGTGATCATAGACTAACCCCTAATGATGGAATGAGACCGATTTTATGTTTAGTGTACCTGTTTTTCGTTTTTCTTTCACGTCTTCGTGGAAAATGCTGGGTCTGGCTGTGTTATGCATGGCATGCATGGTACGTCTGGGCTTTTGGCAACTGCATCGAGCAGAAGAAAAACGTCAATTGTTGGCCAGCTTCCAAGCCCAAATACAGCGTCCGCCGGTGATGTTTCCGGGGACTACAGTGCAGCAATATCAACGAGTGAACATTCAGGTACAAGCCGTGCTGCCGATAACGTTGTTACTCGACAATCAGCATCATGCACATCAATTTGGGTACGATGTAGTGACTCCGTTGGTTTTAACTGATGGCAGCGTGATCTTGTTGGATCGCGGCTGGATAGCGGGCGACCCGAGTCGAGTCACTTTACCCACCATCCCAAATTTTGCGACAGCGCGGCCTATTATAGGTCAGGTGTATTATCCAGATTCACGTCAATGGTTATTAGGCTCAGGAATCGAAGTGAAACATCGAAATTTGGCGGTGATTGAGACCTTAAATTTGGATCTGATCAGTCAATTTTTGCATAAATCGCTATATCCGTTTATCATTCGCCAATCTGCTGAACAGCAGAGTGACACTATTCGGGACTGGCCGATCATTGCAACCAACCCTGAACGTCATATTGCTTATGCAGTGCAATGGTTTTTGTTTGCAGCGATTGCTGGTGTAATGTATATCATTTTGCATGTGAAGAGGAAGAAATGAAGCGTTCTTACGTGGTCATTGGCTTGTTGGTATTGTTATTTGCGGCCCCAGGGATTGTGGCGTATATGGTTTATCTTCATCCAGGTTGGATCAGTGCCAGGACCAACCGTGGACAATTATTACAGCCACCGCTCTTATTGCAAAGTAAAAATTTGAGTGAAAAATGGCAATTATTGTATTGGAGTCCTACCGACTGCACTGATGTTTGTGCAAAACGTATGGATGATTTGGCCAGAATTCGCCTCGCTTTAGGACGGCGCTTATATTATGTCGATCTGGTTTTGGCGATGAAGCAACCCGCCTCAACTGTGTCGAAAGCCATTCAACATCAATTGCGGCATGTAGATGGCCGGATGATCCGGTTCGGGGCGCATGATGCGACGTTATTGGGCGTGAAGCCTGCCGTCTATTTGATTAATCCCACGCATTATGCAATTTTGGTTTACTCTCAAGCGTTGCAGGATGATGATATTTTTCAAGATCTGAAAAAAATGGTGAAAGATAAATGAAATTTTTGCGTGCGATCGCTGGTATAGCCATGGTTTTAGCATTGATTGTCGTGATCTTAGGTGCCTATACTCGCTTGACTGATGCGGGGTTAGGGTGCCCAGATTGGCCAGGGTGTTATGGGCGAATGGTGGTGCCGGCCAGTGCGCATGAGCAAATTTTGGCACAAAAACAGTACCCTAATACCCCGATAGAAGCACGTAAAGCATGGACAGAGATGGCACATCGGTATGTCGCCGGTACTTTGGCTTTGCTAATCCTGGGCATCAATGTGTGCGTCTGGTGTTACCGACGCCAAAGGACTCCGCGCGCTTTGGCCTTGTTTTTATTGATTTTGATTGGATTTCAAGCCGCATTGGGGATGTGGACCGTGACTTTTAAACTCTTACCGATTGTTGTGATGGGGCATTTATTAGGTGGATTACTCATTTTTGGCGGATTAGTCTATTTGAATTGGCTTCTCAACACACCTAGGTCGAGCTGGTCAGATTCTCGCTGGCATATGTGGGTAAATTTGGCACTTGTGATCGTTTTTGCGCAGATTGCGTTAGGTGGTTGGGTGAGTTCGAATTATGCGGGGTTGGCGTGTATCGGATTCCCACAATGTAATGGGCATTGGTTACCTACGATGACTTGGCAGGCTAGCTTTCAATGGTGGTCTCCTATCGGTGCTAATTATCAGGGTGGGTTATTGGATAGTGCCAGTCGCGTCACGATCCAGATGGTGCATCGCATCGGGGCTGTAGTGACTTTATGCTACCTTGGTCTACTGTCTTTAGGGTTATTGCGACAACCGCTGAGCACCTTGTGCCGACGGATCGTGGTACTGATCTTGCTTTGTGTAGCCATCCAATGTGCATTAGGGGTGGGGAATGTGATTTATTTATTACCTTTGTGGATTGCTGTGGCTCATAATGGAATGGCAGCGCTGCTATTTGCAGCGGTATTGAGTTTGCATTTTATGATGCGTACAGGGGGTGCCTATGCTGGCAATGCTAAAAACTGACTTGCCTTTGTGGCGCGATTACTGGGTATTGTGTAAGCCGCGTGTCGTGGCATTGATGTTGGTGACGGTCTTGGTGGGAATGTATTTAGCACCTGGTCACGTTTCATTGGATGTATTATTTGCGACTTTGGTGGGTGTTGGATTGGTTGCAGGTGCCGCTGCTGCCGTTAATCACATTGTTGATCGTCAGATTGATGCGTTGATGGCCAGGACTCAGCAAAGACCGATTGCACAAGGCCGGATTGCTGTGGCACAAGCCATTGGATTTGCTTGCGTGTTGGGTAGCTCGGGCTTGAGTCTTTTGCTCGTGTGGGTGAATCCGCTCACCGCAGGTTTGACTTTTTTAACCTTAATTGGCTACGCGGGCATCTATACGGGTTATTTAAAACGTGCCACGCCGCAAAACATTGTGATTGGTGGTTTAGCGGGGGCGGCACCTCCTTTATTGGGATGGACTGCTGTGACCAATCATTTGGATGCTCAGGCGTTATTATTGGTCCTCATTATTTTTACGTGGACACCACCGCATTTCTGGGCTCTGGCGATATACCGATTTAAGGATTATCAGCATGCAGATATCCCAATGTTGCCCGTAACGCATGGGATTCGCTATACCAAACTTAATGTCTTGTTATATACCATTTTGTTGCTGATTGTGAGTGTTTTGCCTTACGTAGTTGGAATGAGTGGCTGGGTGTACTGCACAGGCGCTGTGCTTTTAGGACTGCGTTTTATGTACTGGGCTATTCTACTCTTATATCGTGAAACACCACAAATTGCGATGCAGACGTTTCGTTTTTCGATTATTTATCTATTACTGATCTTTGCTTTGTTGCTATTGGATCATTATGTGTAAGGAGTGGATGTTATGAAGATGAGCCGTCCTTACCGGGTGCTTTTTTTGGGTGGATTATTTGTGGTGTTCTGTATCGGTTTGGGCGTGATGGCCCATCAATGGTGGTCAAAGCCGGATCATGATCTGCAACCTTTTTATGGTACGGTTTTAGATCACCCTCGACCGTTACCAGCCTTTACTTTGGAAGGGACAGGTGGGTATGCTATTGATGCTCAGCATTTGAAGGGACAATGGACGTTTCTGTTTTTTGGGTTTACGCATTGTGCGTCGATCTGTCCGGTGACGATGGCTGAATTGGCAAAAATGACGCGCTTGTTGTCTCAATACTCTGATGTATCGCAGCCGAAAGTGATTATGATCACACTGGATCCGCAGCGTGATAGTTTGCAGCGGATGCAAGCGTATGTGCATGCATTTGATCCGAAGTTTATTGGCGCACGTGGTGCGTTAGCTGAGGTGCAAATTTTAGCCCATAACATGGGAATTGCGTATACTCAGGTAAAATCTAGCGTGCAAGCGCGCCCAGATGATTATAGTATTGAGCATTCGGGAGCAATTATGTTGTTGAACCCGAACGGGGACTTGGTCGCTTTTTTCACGCCGCCTCATCAGGCAGATTTGATCGTAAAGGATTATCGTCGTCTCAATAAAGACGGATATCAAGCCATTGATAAGGAAGTATAACCTATGAAAATTGCTATTTTGGCAACCAATCCAGCATTATATTCGCACCAACGTTTATTGAAAGCAGGAGAAGATGCTGGTCATGAGATGAGTATTGTCAATCCTTTGTATTGTTATATGAATGTGGCGGCTTCAAACCCAACGGTGCATTATCGTGGGGGGGAGTTTCTGAGTAATTTTGATGCGGTTATTCCAAGAATCGGTGCTTCAAATACATTTTATGGTACCGCAGTACTGCGGCATATGGAAACAATGGGGATGTATACGTTAAACGAATCGTTAGCCATCGCGCGTTCTCGCGATAAATTTCGTTCTCTCCAATTATTAGCCAGAAAAGGTATTCCTATGCCATTAACTGGGTTTGCGCAATCTCCAGATAATACGGAAGATTTGATTCGTATGGTTGGGGGCGCGCCGTTGGTGATCAAATTATTGGAAGGAACGCAAGGCAAAGGTGTGATTTTAGCGGATAGTCATCAATCGGCCGTGAGTATTATTAATGCATTCAAAGAAATGCGCGCCAATATTCTGGTGCAAGAATTTATCCAAGAATCTCGAGGGACAGATATTCGGTGTTTGGTGATTGGCGATAGTGTTGTTGCTGCCATTAAACGTCAAGCGAAAGAGGGAGAATTTCGTGCGAATGTTCACCAAGGTGGGCAAGCGATGAAAGTCAAACTGACTACTGAAGAACGGCGTCTTGCAATCGCGGCGGCTAAGACGATGGGGTTAAAAGTAGCGGGTGTTGATTTGGTCCGATCGCATCAAGGCCCTTTGGTCCTAGAAATTAATTCGTCTCCTGGGTTGGAAGGGATTGAACGTGCGACTCAGATTGATATTGCACGCAAAATCATCCGATATATTGAAAAAAATGCAAAGCCCAAAGGACGCAATCAACGTTTTCAGGGGTAGTGATGTATTTGGATAAATTGGCCAGTCTGACGCCCGATGCACGCCGCGTCATATGCGAACAAGCCACAGAACCACCCTATAGCAGTGACTACCATGCGCCACAAACTCAGGGTACCTATCTATGCCGACGCTGTGGTTGGGCTTTATTTAGGGCCTCTAGCCAGTTTAGTGCCGGATGTGGATGGCCGAGTTTTGATGCTGATCTGTTGCAACGCATTACAAGTCGTCCAGATCCAGACGGAGTCCGTACGGAAATAATCTGTGGTCGTTGCGACGGGCATCTGGGTCACGTCTTTTTGGGAGAGCAAATGACGCCGACCTCTCAGCGCTATTGTGTGAATTCGCTGGCTTTGGATTTTGTAACCAATGCAGACGTGTTGGATACGGCGGAAGCGATTGTAGCGGGTGGTTGTTTTTGGGGTATTGAGTATAGTTTTCAACATATCCCGGGCGTGGTAATCGCAGAATCTGGATATACGGGTGGACATGTGGTATCTCCGCAATATACAGACGTTTGTGCCGGACATACTGGTCATTATGAAGCGGTGCGTGTGGTATTTGATCTTGAAAAGATGGATTATGCGACGATTTTGATGCATTTTTTTGAAATTCACAATCCCTGTCAAGTGGACGGGCAAGGCGTAGATCGCGGTCCACAATACCAGAGTGCAATTTTTTATTATGACCAGACTCAACATAATGATGCATTGCGTTTAATCCGGCGCTTAGAACAGAATGGCTATTCCATAGCAACGGCACTGCGCCCAGTTGCACCATTCTGGCCGGCGGAAGCTTATCATCAAGAGTATTATACCAAACATCCCTGCGGGATG
>CAZBSX010000031.1:0-2384 GCA_964494305.1 uncultured Legionella sp.
TTCGAGACGGCGTAAACGCCTCCTTAGCACGAACGTACCGGTGTGATTAGTTGCACCTTATTAAAATTTGGCGCAGAATGTTGCGCAAAACAAACCTCACGCATTGCGTGTTCGAGTGATGATATGTATGACATAAAGCGCATCGTGGTATTAAGCGCGTTCTCAGATGAAATTGCGAGTATTTTGCAGGATTTTCAACCGTTTCACGCAACTACGATTGCAAAATGCCGATGTTGGGTCGCTAAGCATGCTGAGTTTGAATTGGTTTTTTCTTTGACGGGTATTGGAACGAGTGCCTCAGCGATTACCACGAGTAGTTTATGCCAAGCGCTAAACCCAAATTTGATTATTTTCTGTGGCGTTGCAGGCGGATTAACGGTGGGCCAACAGATTGGCGATCTGGTGTTAGCCACCAATATTATCGATGTAGATTTATATTTACTACCCGCTTTGCTCAGGAATACGCCGTACCAAAATGCGTTACACGATCCCCATTTACAGCAACCCATCATTTGTGATTATCCGACACATCCAGCGATACTCCAGATTATGCGAGATGCGTCTGGGATGCCATTGTCTTTGGGCGTGATTGCGACTACGAATACGTTTCCAGCACCCAAAAATTTATTCCATATCATTAAAGACCTTAGATGTGCAGCAATAGAAATGGAAAGCTCGGGGATGTATAAAGCAGCGGCGCACTACGCCGTCCCAGTGATGACAATCCGCGCGATTAGCAATTTGCTCGATGAATTGGGTAATGATTTGGGCACTACAGCAGATGCACTGCCGGTATGTGCAAAGCAATTAAGTGCGATTTTTACGCATGTTTTACAGCACATGCCACAGTTGATGGAGAACATGGATGAATAAATCTTCGCTGATTAAGTATCTCAATTTAGCCGAGCATATTGAAGGAGGCTATTTTGCCAGAACCTATCAATCTCCCACAGAGTACGATAATCGAGCCTTGATGACATCGATTTACTATCTACTCACTGATGAACGCCCAATCGGACGTTTTCATAAAAACCGTTCTGATATTATGCATTATTTTCATTTGGGTGCACCGATGACGTATTTAACCATCAGTCCAACAGGCGACTTGGAGCAGTTTATTTTGGGGCCAGATTTGGCTGCAGGACATCATCTACAGAAATTAGTGAAAGGTGGTTATTGGAAGGCATCGTTCTTAGCAAGCGGGGAATTTGGTTTGCTTAGCGAGGCCGTTGCGCCTGGATTTGACTATGCGGATATGGAGATTGGTGAGCAAGGTCTATTACAAAAACAATTTCCTGAGCTGTGGCCGAAGATTGCAGCCTATGTGATTTGAGAGATTTCTTACAGGATATTCAGAATTCGTTGGATGACTATAAAATTAACATGCTATACAGTGATTATATAGTGTGTAGGAACTAAGGATAACTCGACTATACACAAGGAAGGGAACTAGGATGGTTCTTTTATGCACGGATGTAATATAAGGTAACGTAAAAATTAGTTTACGTTACCTTATTTTTTGCTTCAAACTCTCAAAATTATGCGTCGGAATCTGAGTCGGTATGCCCTGGAGAGGGAGAGCGACGAGGGGGTTGCGACATGTGTTCGATTTCTTGCTCAAATTCCTTACCGATTTCAACCACTTCTTGCAATTTTTCACGGACGTCTTGTGGGTATTCGTCGTTGTCGGCGAGTGCTGCCAGGTGGTGATCTTCAACGTCTTTTCGCCAGCTCTCCATAAAATTGACTTGGGCTTCTTCAAGCGTTATGTTATCTGCGGCTAAGGTTCCGTTTTTATATGCATTGATATCGTTAAACAGCGTATGTAAGCTGGCATCCAAAGCTGCTTTCGCTTTTTGCAAGACTTGCCGCTGAGTTCGATTGGTGACCGATTGAATCATGCCACCGATTTCACCCGTAAGCATTTCAAAGTGCTGGCGAGATTGTTCAGCGTCTTTGGAGTTATGTGTGAAAAAATTCTTTAATTCAGTACCGTGTGTGCGCGCGATACCTTCTGCATGCGCATGTAAACTTTGTAAATGGCTCACTTTGCGAGAATGCGCTTGTTCGAATTGGAACAGTCCAAGGCCTTTGTTCTGTGACAAACGATAAATATTTTTTCCGAGCAGCCAAAATGCTCCGACGATGGTACAGGCGGCCGCTACATTTAACAGAATATTGTAGGTATCTTTTTTGTTTTGATAGGTTGCAATTGCCGGTGCAAGCATCGCTACCCAGTCGTTGGAAAATTCAACGACTAATCTCGTGCGTTCTTCATTTTGATGGCGAGAAGAATTTGTGTTTAATTTTTTTATGTCGTTCTCAAATGCCGTGAGTTTTTTGACTAAGTTCGAATATATTGTATTCAATTCCTGCGCATCTTC
>CAZBSX010000031.1:2394-10520 GCA_964494305.1 uncultured Legionella sp.
ACACCAGCTGGCCCTTGTAGGGTACGAATATGTGCGCCAAATTTTAGGAGGCAATAGTCCAGATAGGCGGCTGTATTGGACTGCTGAAGTTTTTCTTCAAAATCTGATAATCCTTTCATCGATTCGAATATAGGGGCATGCTCCCAGCCGTCGTTTTGTTTTTTACGCAATTCTTGTAAAAAAGATGCAACGTGTTCCTGACGTAAATTGGTTTTACGCCCACTTCGATCTTCGTAGGTAATGGTTCCTGTCTCCTTCGCGTAAGTGCTGGGTTTCTTCGAAGGTTTTTGGTACCCATAAATGCTCTCGTCATGTTCACTAAGACGATCATATTTATCCATTCCTTTACCTGCCATGATAATCACCTAAATTTTAGTTTGACCTATATTAAGCATAGTAAAGGATAGAAATTATGCAAATTTCGTACAATATTGGGTTTCGCGTTGGGCCTTTTTCTCGAAGCCCCGTGGCTTGACCACGAGGCTTATCAAGCAATACACCTTATGACTATGGGCACCGCGGTCGATGCCGCGGTGATTCGTGGGTGACGAAAACAGCTAAATTCTAGAGAGTATCTAAATCCAATATCGCTGTAGATCGTTGACGAGTAAATTGATCAAGAAAACCAGCAGAGCAATAAAGGCTAAGCGATGCAATAAAACTTCCAACGCTATTGATATGGGTTTACCACGAATTTTTTCCACGAGCGCATAGACCATCGAACCTCCATCGAGGCTCGGAATAGGAAAGAGATTGACCAAGCCAACAACTAAGTTGAGGGTAGCAAAAAAATATAAAAAAATGGCTGTACCTTGCATAAACGAATTGGCGATGGTGAGCAACAAACCTATCGGCCCGAGTAGATAGAAGAAAGGTAGGGCACCGGTAAAGATCTGTTTCAACAAGATGAGGTAAAAGCCCAGCAGTGCAAGCAGGGTATGCCACGCATTAATTCCGGCTTGGAGTAATGATATACCGATAACGTGCTGAGGGGGTCTGGCATTGTCTGGGATCAATCCAATTTGATTGAGCACCGAATAAGATTGTGCCCCGGCTTGCCATTGCTTGAGATTCAAATGAGTGTGATGCACAGTACCTACCGAATTTTTAAGGACAATCTGAACGTCATTTTTGCCTAGATTCATCAGTAACTGCATACTCACTTCTTGCCAAGATGGCGTGGCGTGTCCTGCAATCATCATCACTTGCTCGCCGGGTATACAATGGGCTTGCGCAGCAAGGCTTGTTGATCGCACTGAGCCAATGATAGGGGACGTTTGTTGATGGCCTAATAGAAAGAATCCTGTCAGTGCCAACCATGCGAGTAGCCCATTGGCTACGCTGCCTGCCAACAAAATCAGGATGCGAATGTGCACGGGTTTGCGGTCGAATGATCGTTCTTTTTGTTTGGGTGTGGTGGGCGCAATCCGTGTATTCAGCAGATGAACATATCCACCGATTGGCCATAAAGCTAGGATCCATTGGGGGCCGTGATGTTTGCGCCAGGTGAATAGAGGCCTGCCGAGTCCGATAGAAAATGCCCGAATTCCTACACCGAACCAGCGTGCGACCAGCGCATGTCCTGCTTCATGTACGCCAATGACTAAAATTAAACTGACGAGTAAGGCTACAATTGCCAAAACCCAATGCATAACAACTCCCTCTGTGAGAACGGCATAAGTATATTGGTATTTCACCAGAACTTCCTTTACACTGCAAGGATAGTGATTGATCGCGGGACATAATCTTGGAACCCCTCGCTGCAGTTCATGTGACCACCGAAAAAATGCAACAAAAACAAACTTTAAATATTGCCATGATTACGTTTTGGAGTCAGTTTGCGGCGTATGGTTTGAATACAATTTTGATATTATTTTTGACGAATTCAGTGCTGGCACATGGACTAGGGTATACGCAAACGCAAGCCTATGCGTTTATGGGAGTGAGTCAAGCGACAGGTTATTTAATGCCTATTTTAGGTGGTTATATGGCGGATCACGTGCTTGGATTGCGGCGCAGTATTTTATTGGGCAGTATATTGTTGGTGTTGGCGTACTTATTGATCATGCTCTCTGGAATGAGTATTGCGACGTATGGCGATACGCTATTTTTGACGGCGTACGCAATGACGCCAGCCGCTGGGTCGTTGTTAATGGGAACTGCATCGGCCATGGTGTCGCATATTTATAAGCATGATGACATCAAAGCCAAATCCGCTATGACCTATTATTATATGGCGATCAATATTGGCGCATTGCTGGCAACACTCATTGCGCCATCACTGTTAGAAAGTCGATATGGACCCTTATCAGTGTTAACGTTAACTTTTGTCGGCAAAGCAATTGCAGCATTAAATTTTTCTGCGAAATATTCGCTCTATGACAACGTGATTTGTGGTAAAGATACTCAGCGATTTTCCAGGCGTGCAATCCTACAAACCAGCGGATATTTGCTGGGAATTTATGGGTTTACGGTGTTTGCATTTTCGCATGTGCATTTGGCCAGTATTTTGATTGGCGTGGGTTGTTTGATGGGGATTCTGTGGTTCCTCCGGCAAACCTTAGCGTTGCATGGTACATCGAAAACGAAACAACGGATTGCCATTCTATTGATTGTTGAGGCGATCATTTTTTTCGTGATTTATAATCAAATGAATACCACGTTGATTTTATTTGCGAAATATAATTCGGATAATCAATTATTGGGGATTCACTTTTCTCCAGCACATTATCAATTGCTCAATCCTTTATTGATTATTGTACTGGGTCTCAATTTACCTGCTTTTTATCGAAAGTTTCCTCGATTTTCTATACCCTATCAATTTGCATCAGGGACAATCTTGGCAAGTATGGCCTTATTAGTTTTGGGGTGCGCGCCGGCCAGTCAAAGCGGAATGGTAGGCTCAGGCTTTGTTGCAATGACGTATGTGTTCATTACGTTGGCTGAGCTTTGGGTCAGTGCGATTGGTTTGAGTATGATTGGATTGTATTGTGATAAGACGATGTTAGGTTTTGCAATGGGTGCTTGGTATTTGGCATCGTCACTCTCGAATTTATGCTCAGGGCATCTTGCGCGTTGGGTGGCGCTGCCGACGCATCGTATCTCTCCATTGCTAAGTTTGGACATTTATCAAACGTATTATTGGCATTTAGGTGTTGTGGTCTTCAGCCTAGGAATGATTATGGCCGTCACAGCGTATGGATTACATCGTGTATTAAAGATCAAAGGTATTCAACTCGCATAACAATCCCTAGTTCAATAGGTCATCGTCCGCTGTGCAATCTATGCAAAATTTAGGACATATTTGTGCACAACTTGTGTTATAATATGCTTTTTCTAAAATAATTAGACTTATAATAAGCAAATTGATAAAAATAAGGCGTATATGATAAAGAAAATAGGCTTTTGGTCTGTATTTGCAATTGTGATGGGCAGCCAAATTGGTTCCGGCGTCTTTATGTTGCCCGCGAGCCTCGCACCCTATGGAAAATACAGTATCCTAGGTTGGATCATCTCTGGTTTGGGTGCAATTTGTTTGGCATTGGTCTTTGGTGGTTTATGCCAGCGTTTTCCTAGAACAGGGGGGCCACATGTTTACGTGAAGGAAATGTTTGGTTTGTCGCCAGCATTTTTTACCGGTTGGACTTATTGGGTTATTTCTTGGGTGAGTACCACTGCTGTAATTATTGCGAGCGTGAGTTATTTGAGCCCATTTCTGGGTGCACAACCGCCTTGGGTCTATTTATTGCTCGAAATAGCACTGTTATTAGGGATAACCGTATTGAATTTGAAGGGGATTCAAGCGGCCGGCGAAGTTGAGTTTATTTTATCCATTTTAAAAATTATTCCTTTATTTTTCTTACCCTTAGGTGCGATTTGGTATTTCAATAGTGATAATTTTTCTGTTGTCCCTGAGATCGCAGCACTGCCTCTGTCCTCTAAATTGTCGCAAGTCGTACTGTTGACGTTATGGGGATTTATTGGATTGGAAACGGCAACCACACCGGCAGGTTCGATTGAGAATCCGGGTAAAACGATTCCACGCGCGATTATCTTAGGCACGTTATGTACGGCTTTGTTGTATTTAATGAGCAATATTGGCATCATGGGCTTGGTTCCAGGTCATATTTTAGCGACTGCGAAAGCACCGTATGTGGTTGCGAGTCATTATTTATTTGGTGGGAATTGGCATTTCTTAGTTGCCATCATTGCATCTGTGGTGTGTATCGGTACCTTGAATGCTTGGATGCTTGCGAGTGGGCAAATTGTCTTGGGATTGGCAGAAGATCAGCTCATGCCGGCGGTTTTTGCGAAAAAAAATCTAGTGAATGCACCCGTATTAGGACTGCTAACCAGTTCATTAGGGATCTTGCCGCTTTTGTTTTTAACCATGAATGCTAATATTGCCCAACAAATTACGTCTATTATTGATTTTTCAGTAGTCGCCTTCGTATTTGTATACTTAATGTGTGTATTGGCTTACTTGAAAACGCTATTGGCTGAAAAACCCAGGTGGTATCATTGGATATACGCTGTTGGAGCACTGGTGTTTTGTTGTTGGATCATCGCACAAACCTCATTGCTAACCTTGGGGATTTCTTCCGCATTTATTGCAAGTGGTTTGCCCGTGTATTGGTTTTGGTATCGAAAAAATCTGCGAGTAGCCATGCTAGCAGATACGGTAGGGACTTAAGACACGAACTGAGGTTGTTACATCTTTTTGTCTCGATTATAAGAATTTGAGCTTTGGTTCGGCGTGCGATTCGCTCGGTTTTCGGCACTTATCACCGCCATAAAATTACCTGAATACCGAGTGGCAGATCGCGGTGGTTGTCTGTTGCTAGGGTTGTTATACGATAAACGCATGTTTGATTGCGCTGTATCTGTGAGCATACACAACAAATCTTCATACCCATAAAAGCACGGTTACAAAACAAAATAGACTCATTTTACCAATAATGACTTAAGTGGAGACAGCTGCTTGAGACTCAACCAATTTTTGATACACCTCAGCAACATGACCATTGACGCTCACATTACGCCATTCGTGATGTACAACCCCAGCAGGATTGATTAAAAAAGTGCTCCGCTCGATTCCTCGTACGGTTTTCCCATAGAGCTTTTTATGTTTCATAACGCCAAATTGTTCACAAAGTATTTCATCGGGGTCACTGATGAGTGGAAAAGGAAATTGTTCTTTGGTTTTAAATCGTTCATGACAAGCAACACTATCTCGAGACACGCCGATAATTTCTGCATTTAAAGCAGTAAAATCAGGGTAGGCATCGCGGAAATTTTGTCCTTCAAGCGTGCAGCCTGGCGTGGCATCCTTTGGGTAAAAATACAGCACAAGCCATTGACCGCGGTAGGTTGTCAAATCAATCTGTTGCTGATCGGTTGCAGCATGAGTGCCGAAAGGGAGCGTCTGGTGTAACATCATGTTGATTCCTTGGCTTATTATAAGGTTAAAAAATAAGGGTATAGTTCAGAATAGCGTCGAACAAGTAACGGGTTTTGACAGCAGGCTTTTTTTTCAGGGTGATATCCATAGCCTACGGCAAGATCTTCATAGAGATGGATGATAGATAGCGTTTGTTCAATTTTATGCTTGTTCACCACAATGTTGATTTCGTCTAACCGTATTTTTTGTTGTAAGAGATCTAAATAACTACTGATTCCTTTGCGATACAGATCTTGGTTTAAACGGTATGCTCGGTGTACGGCGTTTTTTGCGGCCACGGTTTTATCTAAGCGTTCTGTAGAATAGCGATGTGCCGCCAAATCATTATCTACATCGCGCAATGCTTTACGTAACGTATCTAGATAGCGATAATACGCTGCTTTTGACACACCACGTGCTCGATCTAATTCTCCGAAAGACGCGACCGTAATCAAAGGTTGGCTAAAGATCGCTTGGTTAAAATAGATGGGCATGCCTAACGTATGTCCATTGGGGATCGTCGCAATATCCCCGCGTGCAATGCCCAATTGAAACTCAGGGAAAAATCGACTCAACGCTACGCCAATGCCGGAGCGCGTGGCTCTTAATTCATTCCGCGCTGCGATCATGTCGGGACGATGCTCAATCACAGCTAATGGCAGAGAATCAACCACCATCTGGTGGCTGTCTACGGCGCTGAAGGTTTTTTTAAACAAAAAAGGATGTGGATTTTGGTTGATGAGCGCACGTAACGCATTTTGAGTGACGACCAAATTCTTTTTTACCAACGTTTCTTCGGCTTGAATGAGATCGAGCTCAGCTTGTGCATTACTGACATCGATATTGGTGCTAAGGCCATGGGCCTGTGTGCGGTTATAAATATGTAATGATTCAGCCAAATCGTGTTCGACCGTTTCTAATAATTGTAAGCGCTCTTGTTGGGCCAAATGATTGTAGTAAGCGCTGGCAATTTCAGCAATGACAGTTAATTTGACACCATCACGCATGGCTTTAGTGACTTTGAGTTCATAAAAAGCGCGTTGTTGAGATTTAATTTGATTGAAAATATTCACGGTATACACGGGCACAGCCATGGTTGCTAATATGCCAGGGTATCCCAAATATGGGAAAGACGAATAGCCCAAATTGCCTGTAATACTCGGGATCCAATTTAATTCAACACGTTTTAATTCACCTTGCGCCGCTTCAATATTAGCCATTGCAATATGAATATCATTATTATTTTTTAATCCTTGAGCAATGAGTTGATTTAGGGCAGGATCATGGTATTGATGCCACCACGCGAAGCAACGTGGATTGGTAATCGGACGAGTCACATAGGGATCGTGAGTGGACCACTGTTTCGGGATATTCACAGGATGTTTTAAAGAATAGTCCCGATCGAAGCAGCATGCATTGCATACCAGTATTGATAGTAACCATCCCGCTTTTAACCAGCGTATGTTCATTGTGCATCCTGCGACAGATAATGATGAAGTGATTGTAGATTAGTTTGAATAGAAACGTTCAAAGAGTCTATAGTGCGTGGAGATAATATAAAAAGTAAGCGAATATCATGCAGTGTTTTGCTCACTAAGGTGTGAAAAGCATCAGCATGGGGTAAGCCTTGCTCCAAATTTAAATCATGACGAGCAGTTTGTTCAAATGTATGGAGATCATTAATTTTTACTCGACACAATGCACTACCTTTCAAAAAACTATTTTGGTTGGGAGGGCAATGACACGCAATTTGATATAGATGATCTAATTCATCGAGGGTACTTTTTTGCAAATCATAATAAAATTTTTCGGTTAATCCACTGTTTCTAAAGATCCAACCTTCAAATAAAAAACAAATAAAAAATGCTACGACGGTTGCTCTGAAATAATCGAAGAAAAAATAATATGCGTCATAGTTGGACGGAGAAAAATAGGCTGTGCCTAAAAAAGTTAAAGTGACTGTAAAAATAGTAGGGTAAGCATAGAACTTGCATAAAGAAAAAAATGCTAAAAAAACCACAACCGGAATTATGATCAACAACAAACGAAAATCAAGAAGGGCCAATTTCCAGATGAGGTAGGAGAGTAATAATCCTAATATGGTCCCCCAAAATCGATGTAGCGTTCGATGAATGCTAGCGCCTGCATCAAATCCAACGTAAATCATCATCACCACAAAGCCAACCCAACCTGCGCGACTAAAATTTAATAAGCGTTCCAGCAATAACGTGGTGACAAACACGATGCAAATTTGTAAGGCGCGTGTGGTCCGATATTCAAATATGTTGGACACAATAATTCCAAGAATGAATCATCTTTTGTACCATGTTGTCATGATCATCAGCCACAATACAAGGTTCTTCGCGCTCAATTGCGGTGAGAAACTGTTGGAGATCAAGGATGATATTTTGGATGTGCTGTTGAGTAAAAATCGGTATGGGTGTCCGTGACACGCAGCTCATGAGATAGAGCTTATGAATGAGAAACGTTATTTTTAAGATGGAATACGTGGGTGAGTTGTGCGGCAACATATTGGCGTAAGTGCGCAGATATACGATATAAGCTGGGATATCGGTCACAGTTGTTTGCCCGGCTTGGATCGTTAAGAAATTTTTTAAGCATAAATCGACGACGCTGCGCAGCGCGCGTAGCCAAATTCGGTAGTAAAATGTTAATGGAAATAAAA